>NZ_JBQHUC010000012.1:0-74433 GCF_052065395.1 Bariatricus sp. HCP28S3_F11
TCGGCAATTCAACCATGCTGTTAAATCCAACTGATCCTGAGGCTACATACCGAAGGAAAGCAGGGAAAGAATATCGCGGCTATGTGGCTAATGTAGAGGAAACTGTTGGGATCGTGTGACATCGGTCCAAAATGATGGTGCAAAACACATTTTTGTGACAAAAGGAGATGCAAACCAGACAGAGGATCCGTATTTAACTTCGGAAGAAGATGTGATTGGTAAAGTTATCTGCATTTCATATCCGTTGGGAGTTGCAGTACATCTGCTGTCCAATCCTTTGATTTTTATACCGCTTATTCTCCTTCCTTTGTTCTTTATACTGATCTATAACTTGATCTATTCTGTTAAAGTTACAAAAGGTATTATTCGTGAAGAGGAAGAAGCGGCTGTGCGGGAAGCTGTGGAAGCGATTCGTAAGAAAAGGGCAGAAGAAGAGGAGGAAAAGAATGATTCAAAATCCAAGTAGTGTCTTTCATGGCCTCATGGAATATGATTCAATAGCGTTAAACCTGAGAAATCTGGTATTTTTCTTCTGTCTGCTATATTTGTCAGTAGAAGATCTGAAAAGATACAGGATTCCGGATAAATGTCTGGGAATCTCTGTAATTGCATGGTGCATGGCAATACCATTTGCATATCAGGATTATGGTGGATGGAGTGGTATTGCTGTGCATTTACTGGCTGCTGTAGTATACGGCGGCGGCGTACTTATTCTTTCCATTCTTATTGAGCAAATCTTTAAAAAAGAAAGCCTTGGCGGCGGTGATGTGAAATTAATTGCTGTCATGGGACTGTATCTTGGTATGAATTTATCATTGTATGCATTGTTCTTTGCATGTATTTTCGGTTTGGTTATATTGCTTATAAGTTATAAGAGCCGTGAGGGAAAGGGTGGAGTAATTCCATTTGGACCGGCTCTTGCGGCAGCAACCATGTTGATGGTTTTGTGGGGACAGGTTCCGTGACTCATTTATTCGGAAATGGAACGGAAGATTTTGCCGAACAAAGATGCGTTTCGCCAGTTTACGACTACATCTGCAGAGTTGTATGCGATTTATCTGAATGATTTCCTCGAAGCGCTTGCCACAGGAGTTTATAAAAAGACTTCAGATAAGTTGAAGATTTTTCTTGACGCGAATGGGACGACGAAGATCACTTCGCTCTACAAATATTGTCCCTTGCTGTGCTGGCAGAAGAATTTCACAAAAATGCGTCTTTCCTTTCCGGGCAGTTCAGCAAAGAGACCGGGATGAGTATGACCGATTACATTCATCACGCCCGAATTCGTGCGGCGGTTCAGTACTTTAATACGACACAGATGTCGGTCACGCAGGTGGCGACAAGCGTTGGGATGGATAATTTCGGATATTTCTCGAGGATTTTCCGAAGAGAGATCAGAATGAGCCCGCGGGAATATAAGAAGATGGTATCGGGCGGGAAAAGTGGGAAATAAAATTCGCAGCATCATTGTAATCGTAAAGAAAAATCATTATACTAAAAATAGAAATAAAAATAGAATCTATTAAAGGAGGCATTTATGGCAAGAACAGTAGGAATTGGGATACAGGATTTTGAAAAATAATAACGAATAAATGCTTCTATATAGATAAGACGGATTTTATCCGTGAATGGTGGGAAAGCAAGGATGATGTGACACTAATTACCCGTCCGAGGCGCTTTGGAAAAACGTTAACTATGAGTATGTTGGAGAAGTTTTTCTCACTTGATTATGCAGGGCGGGTGGGTGCCCGAAAAACAGGTACTACACTAATTCGCGTGTCCACTGTTATGGGTACATTATAACTCATTAGTTGAGAGTCGTGGGGACAGGTCCCTTGACTCCCCTCCAACTCCCCATCCCCACGACTACCACTATTTTCTTGACAAAATAACCGTAAACGGTTAAAATATAAAAAACGGTTAAAGGAGATAGAGGCAGTGATTTCTGATATATTAAAACGAAAAAAGGAAGAAAAGGGTATGACCACCGAGGCACTATCTCGACTTTCCGGAGTACCGGTGGGAACGATCAATAAGATTTTGAACGGGGAAACCAGGTCGCCCAGATACGATACGCTGATGGCACTTGAGAAAGTTCTTCTGGATAAGAAGGATACGGATGAATATCTTGTCATACGGGATTCGCAGGCGGCTTTGGAATATCAGGGGTGTGGACCGTATACGATAGAAGATTACCGGGCACTTCCGCAAGAGGTGCGTGCAGAACTGATTGATGGGGAATTGATTTTTATGGAAGCGCCAGGCACTGCACATCAGATTCTTGTGATGAAGATTGCATTTTTATTAGAATTATTTATACGAGAGAATAAAGGAGAATGTTTGGTCCTTCCGGCTCCTCTTGATGTACAGCTGGATTGCGATGATAAGACGCTGGTTCAGCCTGATATTGTAGTACTGTGCAAGAAAGAAAAACTTGTAAAAGAAGGTATTTACGGAGCACCGGATATGGTGATTGAGGTTACGTCGCCTTCTACCAGAAGAATGGATTTTGCCAAAAAGATGGTGAAATATGATAATGCCGGTGTGCGGGAATATTGGATTGTTGATCTTCAGAAGAAAAAAGTGGTGACGTATCACCTGGAAGAGGATCCGATGCCGTCCCTTTATACATTCCGGGATAAGATCCCGGTTCAGATTTTTGATGAAAAATTAGAGATAGATTTTGCAGGATTTGCAGATGTATTAGAAAGCATACCTGAGTAATGCGAGCAGGTGGTGACGGGGTTCGTTTGCCAGAGAGGGTTCATCCTTGCGGCTGAACTGTTATATTTTTGGAGAATTTTGGGGAAAATGCCTGAATAACCGTGAGAAGATTGTGAAAAATTGTCGAAATGTCTTGGCGGCAACACGTAAATAATGCAAACCGTAATAAGTAGAAATCAAAACTATGTTGCGAGGTATTGGATATGGTTCAAATTATTACAGACTCTTCAACACTGCACAGGGTGGAGGAGGCAAATGCATTGGGAGTCGAGACACTGCCTCTTTGTGTCAATATCGACGATCTGGAAGGGCGCGACCTTCAGATGGATATGAAAGATTTTTATGAAAGGATTCGTAAGGGACAGATTCCCAGAAGTTCCCAGCCGCCAATTGGTGAGGTGGTGGATATGTTTGATAAATACAAGGATTCAGACATTATCAATATCACCATAGCGGACGGACTTTCCGGTACATATCAAAGTGCGTGCGCGGCGAAGGAAATGTCAGAAAATCGGGAGCGGATTACGGTCTTCAACTGCAGGACGCTTTGCGGTCCGCATTGCGTGGCGATTCAGTATATTGAAAAATAGCAGGAAAAGGGGGAGGTCGCATAGCACTCTCCCCAGTGTTTTTTGAAATACATCCAACATTAGTAACCAATTCCCATCCCAAAGAGCAGGAGCAGGCTTGTAAGTACAAGATTCAGAGCCTGGAATTTCCAGCTCCATTTTACCCAGGTACCATAGTTTACATCCGCAAGACCCAGACCGATCAGAAGAACCGGATTTGTCGGATAGAATACATTGGAGAAGCCGTCTCCGAAAGCGAATGCCGCAACGCAGAGCTGGGCAGAGATTCCGAATACCTGTGCAACCGGAACGATCAGTGGCATCAGCAGAAAGGCTTTGGCAGAACCCGAAGGAATGAAGAAGTTCATGATCAGTACAATCAGATAAATAAATAAAATTACGATCCATTTTGGCATGGAACCTGCAGCGGTGACGGCACTGTGCAGAATGGTATCCAGAACATTTGCCTCGACAAGAGTGTATTTGATAGAATTTGCCATCAGGATCATGAGTACTGCCGGAAGAACACTGACCAGGCCGTTCCAGAACGTGATTCCCAGATCCCGGATACGCATCCCTGAAAGGAGAGGGGCGGATATGCCTGCGGCAAGGAACATGACAGCAACGATGATCATGGTGTAATCCTGAAGAGATGTGATCACAATCGAACTCAGGACTACCAGAATGCCTGCACTGAGGATCGCGGCAAAACAGATGAGCCCCCGATCCATGGCTCTGTCACGGGAGAACGTACTGGTATTGCTGTTCATGTTTAATGGTTTTTCAACTTTTTTTGCGTGGTAAACGAGGAACAATAAGAGCAAACCGTAGATGAGTACAAACGCAAGGGCGCGGAACCAGATTCCCGAGAACAGCGGAAGTCCGGCAAGTTCCTGTGCTACACCTACGGTAAATGGATTGCAGACTCCGGCAGCAAATCCACAGCCTACGGCAAGAAGACTCATGCCGACACCGGTAAGAGGATCCCAACCCAGGCTGACGGCCAGCGCAACGACAATCGGAACCAACGGAATGCATTCTTCGAAGGACCCGATAAAAGAACCGAGGGCCATGAAGAACAAGGTGATGACGGCCAGAAGCTGGTAGCGTTTCTGACCGAATCTGCTGGTAATTCTTTCCAGCATATATTTCATAAGATTACATTTCTCAAGACTGTTAAAAACGCCTCCAATGACCAGGAGGAAGACGATAACGGCAATCAAAGCTCCGCTTCCTTCTGAGCCGAGAACGAGAAGTGGGGAAAAGATCCATTTCCAGAACGGAATTCCGCCTTCTACATAAGAAAATCCTGTTTCGGTATCAATTACCGTATTTCCGGATGCATCTGTGAGTCTGGCGTATTCACCTCCCGGGATCAGGAATGTAAGTATGTAGGTGAGTGCCATCAGGACGAAGATGACGGCGATTGCGGTCAGGAAAGAACGTGTGCTGATATTTAGGCCTTTTTTCTGTTTTTGTGTTTCCATTTTTTCCCCTCTCTGATAGAATAGTAATAAGGTATTTGCTACGATTATATACTCCTGGGCAAGCTAAGTCAACAAAAGAGGAGGTGGTACTTTGCGAAGAAAAGAACGGGAAGTCACGGATAGAAAACAGATCGAAAAAGTAATGGAGCTGTGCAGTTGCTGCAGGATAGGGTTCTGTGATGAAGGGAAAATATATATAGTTCCTGTGAACTTTGGCTATGAATATGGAAAGGATTCATGTACCATATTTTTTCATGGAGCGCAGGAAGGAAGAAAGTTTGAACTGATTAAAGAAGAGCCGGAGGTTGGATTTGAAATGGATACTTCTTATCAGTTGAAAACAGCGGATGTGGCATGCGGATATTCATCATATTTCCAGAGTATTATCGGTACGGGAAGGGTGACAGTGGTCGAAGATAATGATGAGAAGATTTATGGCTTGAATCAGATCATGAAGCATGTTTCGGGGAAAAGCGAATGGTCTTATGAAGAAAGCATGCTTCGAACCGTCGGGGTTTTTAAGCTTGAAGTGGAAGAAATGAGCTGTAAGGAACGGTGAAAGAAAAGGATGGAAATGAGTAATGAAGAGTAAGAAACAAAGTGAAAATCATAATCAAAACCTGTGTATGACAAACAGAGAATTGTCATGGCTTCAGTTTAATGAAAGAGTGTTAAATGAAGCAGGAAATCCGAGAGTGCCGTTGGCGGAAAGACTGACGTTTGCGTCTATTTTTCAGACGAATCTGGATGAATTTTTTATGGTACGTGTAGGAACGCTTCTCATGCAGATGCAGTCTTCGGAAGAGATTATAGAGAATAAAACCGGAATGAACAGCAAAGAGCAGGTGAGGGAGATTCTCAAAAGAGTCAATGTACTCGAAGAGAAAAAGGCGAAGATCTATGAACAGCTTATGGGTGAGCTGGAGCCGGAGGGTATTCGGATTATCAATTTTAACAGACTGTCTGCGGAAGAGGGCAAACTTCTGGAGAAGTATTTTGATGCGCATATTGCCCCGTTCCTTTCGCCGATGATCATCGGAAAACAGCAGCCGTTCCCGTTCCTTGCAAATAAACAGTTGTATGCGATTGTTTTACTTGAAACACCGAAGGGCAAGAGAAAAACCGGACTGGTTCCCTGCTCCAACAGCGTATTTAAACGGCTGATTGAGATCCCTACAAGACCGGGAACCTTTATGTTGTCAGAAGAACTGATCCTTCATTTCGTTTCCAAATTGTATTCAAAATATATTGTGAAAGAAAAATCTATCATGCGTGTGACGCGTAATGCGGATATTGATGCGACAGAGATATATGACGAAGATCTTGACTACAGAGATATGATGGAACAGTTGATCAAACGTCGTACCAGGCTGAATCCGGTGCGAGTGGAGTTCAGCCGCAGTATCAATAAAAAGACAAAGCAGGAAATTGCCCGTTTCCTGAAAATCGGGGCGGATCATATTATCGATGTGAAGACACCACTGGATCTGTCTTTTGTATTCTCGCTCCAGACCTATCTTCGAGATAAACCGGAATTGTTTTATGAGAAACGCAGTCCGAGACTCAGCCCGGCGCTGAACCTGAAAGAAAATCTGTTTAATCAGATTGAGAAGAAGGATGTGCTGCTTTCCTATCCATATGAAAGCATGAAGCCGTTCTTGCAGCTCCTTCAGGAAGCGGCAGAAGATGAGTCTGTCGTTTCTATTAAAATGACGCTCTATCGTGTCGCAGAGCGAAGCAAGATCATTGACACGTTAATCGAGGCTGCCGAAAATGGCAAGGAAGTTGTTGTTCTGGTTGAACTGAGAGCAAGATTTGACGAGGCGAATAATATTGAAATGTCCCACAGGCTTGAGGATGCCGGATGTCAGATCCTTTATGGACTTGGAGACTATAAGGTTCATTCCAAACTGTGTCTGATCACACGCAAAACGGAAACGGGATTTGCTTACATAACCCAGATCGGAACCGGAAATTATAATGAAAAAACATCAAGGCTTTACACAGATCTTTCTCTGATCACGGCAAGACAGTCCATAGGAGCAGAAGCAGCAGAGATATTTACCGCGCTGCAGAAGGGAGAAGTGGTCGAGCATACGAACGAACTCCTTGTCGCGCCGAAATGTCTGCAGAACAAGGTAGTGGATATGATCGATGCGGAGATTGAGAAGGTGAAACAGGGCAGTACAGGATATGTGGGGGTGAAGATCAATTCGCTTACGGATAAGGTTCTGATCGATAAGATGATCGAGGCTTCGCAGGCCGGAGTGAAAATTGATCTGATCGTCAGAGGTATCTGCTGTCTGAAACCGGGTGTGAAAGGCATGACAGAGAATATTCATGTGATCAGTGTTGTCGGGCGTTTCCTTGAACACTCCAGAATCTACCGCTTCGGAAGGGGAGATGAGGAGAAGATTTACATTGCATCTGCCGACTTTATGACCAGAAATACGGTTCGCCGTGTGGAAGTGGCTGCTCCGATTTATGACCAGGATATCCGCACCAGAATCCGTCATATATTTGACACGATGATGATGGATGATGAGAAGGGAAAAGAACAGAATTCAGAAGGAGAATACTGCGACCGGTCTGTAAATGCAGAAAAACTGAACTCTCAGGAATTCTTCTATCAGGAAGCATATGATATGGAAAATGGAAGATAGTTTGTAAATAATCCGGCAAAACACGGGAAATATGTGTTTTGCCGGATTTTTAATAGCTGTGGACGGAAGGAGAATTTGCCGGATAACAAAAAGAAAACCTTGACTTTGCGGGGACTGTATGTTACACTATCCTAGCGAATGGAAGTTATAGGTCTTTTTTTTATGCCTATTTTTAGCAGAATTCCGGAGACGGGATTTTGCAGACAGCCTCGCAAGCTGTCGTGTAACTGAAAATTAGAACATAAAAGCGAGGTGGAAGTTGTGCGTACAAGAATTACACTGGAATGTACAGAATGCAAACATCGTAACTACAACATGACAAAGGATAAGAAATCTCATCCGGAGCGCATGGAGACAAAGAAATACTGTAGATTCTGCAAATCACACACATTACACAAAGAGACGAAATAGTCGTTGAAGGGAAGTGAATGTTATGGGAGATGCTAAAGAAACCCGCAAGACACCGTTTTTCAAAGGTGTAAAAGCAGAGTTTAAGAAGATTATCTGGCCAGACAAAACCACACTTGCCAAACAGACAGCGGCAGTCGTATCTGTTTCTGTTTTGCTGGGAGCGATTATCGCGATTACCGATATTCTTGTAAAATACGGAATTGATTTCTTAGTAAGATAAGATACTGATAATGGTAACACAGGAAAGGTGATATTATGGCAGAAGCAAAATGGTATGTGGTTCATACCTATTCAGGGTATGAGAACAAAGTAAAAGCCGACATTGACAAGACGATTGAGAACCGTCATCTGGAAGAAGAGATTCTGGAAGTTCGTGTTCCGATGCATGAGGTTGTGGAACTGAAGAACGGAGTGCAGAAGGCATCACAGAAAAAGCTTTTTCCGGGATATGTACTCATTCATATGATCATGAATGATGATACATGGTATGTCGTAAGAAATACCAGAGGTGTGACTGGTTTCGTTGGTCCGGGGTCCAAACCGGTTCCGCTTACAGACGAAGAAATGGCACCGCTTGGAATCCAGAAAGAGGATGTTGTCGTTGACTTTGCAGAGGGCGATACCGTTACTGTTATTGCCGGGGCATGGGAAGGAACGGTTGGTGCTGTTCAGTCCATTAATATGCAGAAACAGAGTCTTACAATCAATGTTGAGTTATTTGGTCGCGAAACACCGGTAGAAATCAGTTTCGCAGAAGTCAAGAAAATGTAGCAGACATTACGTGGGAGGGAAATCCCCGCAAATACCACAAGGAGGTACTTTAAAATGGCAAAAAAAGTTACAGGTTATATCAAATTACAGATTCCAGCCGGAAAGGCTACTCCGGCTCCACCGGTTGGTCCTGCACTTGGACAGCATGGTGTAAATATCGTTGAGTTTACAAAACAGTTCAACGCAAGAACAGCAGACCAGGGAGATTTAATTATTCCGGTTGTTATCACTGTTTACAGTGACAGAAGCTTCAGCTTTGTTACAAAGACACCGCCGGCAGCAGTTCTGATTAAGAAAGCCTGCAATATCAAATCAGGTTCAGGCGTTCCGAATAAGACAAAAGTTGCTAAGATCACAAAAGCTCAGGTTAAAGAAATCGCAGAGATGAAGATGCCTGATTTAAATGCAGCTACTGTTGAGAGTGCTATGAGTATGATCGAAGGAACCTGCAGAAGTATGGGTGTAACTGTAGTTGAATAAGTCTGATTTACGGGCGAAAGAACTACACTATGAAAACTGTAAACAAGCACGTGGGAGGGAATTCCCGTAATCACCACTAGGAGGTATTTAACATGAAAAGAGGAAAGAAATATGTAGAGGCTGCTAAACAGGTTGACAGAACAGTACTCTATGATAAAGCAGATGCAATCGCATTAGTTAAAAAATGTGCGACAGCAAAATTTGACGAGACAATCGAAGCTCATATCAGAACCGGATGTGACGGACGTCACGCTGATCAGCAGATTCGTGGAGCAGTTGTTCTTCCGCACGGAACAGGTAAAAAAGTTCGTATCCTTGTATTTGCAAAAGATGCAAAAGCAGAAGAAGCAAAAGCGGCTGGCGCAGATTATGTAGGAGCAGAAGAACTGATTCCGAAGATTCAGAATGAAAACTGGTTTGAATTCGACGTTGTAGTTGCTACACCGGATATGATGGGTGTTGTTGGACGTCTTGGTCGTGTACTTGGACCAAAAGGTTTAATGCCGAACCCGAAGGCTGGTACCGTAACAATGGACGTTACAAAAGCAATCAACGAGATCAAAGCTGGTAAGATTGAGTACAGATTGGACAAGACAAATATTATCCATGTACCGATTGGAAAAGCTTCCTTCACAGAAGAACAGTTGGCGGACAACTTCCAGACGCTTATCGATGCAATCAATAAGGCTAAACCGGCAGCAGTAAAAGGACAGTACCTTAGAAGTGTAACTCTTACTTCTACAATGGGACCTGGCGTAAAACTGAACCCGATGAAGTTAGCTTAATTGATGATATATTGATACCTATCGAGGACGCAGCATTTCAAAGTGCTGCGTCCTGTTTTTTGTCAATGAAGCATTGGAGAGATGCAGATTATATAATATGGTAAAATAATAATATTTTATAAAAAGAGTTGAATATTATTATAATAAATGGTAATATATAATATATAAAGAGGCGTGGCGGGCAAGTGCAGATTGAATGGAAGGAGGAACGGGAATGGATATACATGATATTAAGAATCGGAAAAAACAATTGGGTCTTACGAATAAACAGCTTGCTGACTATTCAGGGGTATCGCTGGGGACTGTGAATAAGATCTTGAGTGGAGCGACAAAATCGCCGCAGATTGATACGCTGGACGCATTGGATCGTGCGCTTCAGCGGAAGGAATTCCGGTATCATACGGAATCGGAACCTGTTCTTTGCATTCGGGAAGAGTCCATTGCCTACGATACAATGAAAAAGGATGGGGAGTATACATTAGAGGATTACTATGCGCTTCCGGAAGAAGTGAGAGCAGAGCTGATAGACGGTTATCTGATCTATATGGATGCCCCGACAATTGTACATCAGGAAATAATTGGTGAACTGTGTTATTATATGAGGGATTATGTCAAGAAAAATGAAGGGGAGTGCAGAGTGATCCTTTCACCTATAGATGTCTGCCTTAATAAAGATAATAAAACGATGCTTCAGCCTGATCTTGTGGTGATATGCGACAAAGAACTGACGGACGGGCGAAGAATTAATGGTGCGCCGGATTTTGTGGCTGAAGTAGTATCGCCATCCAGCCGCAAGCGGGATTATATGATCAAGCTTAATAAATATTGGAAGGCAGGAGTACGCGAATACTGGATCATCGATCCGGAGAAGAAGGACATCTCTACATATTGGCTTCAAGGAAGCGACACGGAGTTTGAAGTAATGCATTATGACTTTGAGGATAAAGTTCCGATGAGAATATGGGCTGGTGCGGAAATTGATTTTTCTGAGTTTGATATACTGTGGTAAGATGAAAAAATTACGAAAAAATCCAAAAAATACTTGACGAACAGGAGAACACCTGTTATTATATATAGCGTAACTGCCAGAGACAGTAGGTGCCGCAAGGCATAAGGATGAAAACGCCTACCGAGGAAGAAACGAATTCGATAAAAGTTTGAATTTATAGAAGCTTCCAGTCTGCGGACAGGGAGCTTTTTCTAGGCAGCTCATAAATAATACAAGGAGGTGCACCATTCGTGGCAAAAGTTGAATTAAAACAACCTATCGTTCAGGCAATCGTAGATGATATCACTGATGCACAGTCAATCGTGCTGGTTGACTACCGCGGATTAACTGTAGCACAAGACACAGAACTTCGTAAGCAGTTAAGAGAAGCTGGTATTGTTTACAAAGTCTGCAAAAACACAATGATGAAGAGAGCTTTTGAAGGAACAGATTTCGCACAGTTAGACGAATATCTGGAAGGACCGAGCGCTATTGCAATTTCTAAAGACGATGCAACAGCACCGGCAAGAATTATTTGCAAGTTTGCAAAGACAGCTCAGGCTCTTGAAGTTAAAGCAGGTGTGGTTGAAGGCACAGTATATGACGCTAACGGAGTTGCAGAGTTATCTAAGGTTCCATCAAGAGAAGAATTACTGTCCAAGTTACTTGGAAGCTTACAGTCACCGATTACCAATCTTGCTCGTGTGCTTAATCAGATCGCAGAGCAGAATGGAGCTCCGGCAGAAGCCGCAGCAGAAGAATAAGAGTATTATAAAAATATCAAATGGAGGAAAATAAAATGGCAAAATTAACAACAGCAGAATTTATTGAAGCTATCAAAGAATTATCTGTATTAGAATTAAATGAATTAGTTAAAGCATGTGAAGAAGAATTTGGTGTATCTGCAGCAGCAGGTGTTGTAGTTGCAGCAGCAGCTGGAGACGGAGCAGCTCAGGAAGAAGAAAAAGATGAATTCAACGTAGAATTAGTAGCAGCTGGTTCTTCTAAAGTTAAAGTAATCAAAGTTGTTCGTGAAATCACAGGACTTGGATTAAAAGAAGCTAAAGAATTAGTTGACGGAGCACCGAAGGTAGTGAAAGAAGCAGTATCTAAGGCAGAAGCTGAAGAAATCAAAGCAAAACTTGAAGCTGAAGGCGCAGAAGTTGCCCTTAAGTAATTTTAAGAGTATTCCAAAGCGGGGGAGAGAGATCTTCCCCGTTTTTTCTAGACAGAAGTACCATTCTTGTTTCTTGAAATCATTTAAAAAATATTCCAAATCACAAAAAAATCCTTGACAAGCCAGCAGACTCTATGATATAGTAAAAAATGCGCTATTGTGGAAATTTATGCTATAATTGCGCCCTAAAATCGACTGTTTCCGATAAAAGGGAGATAGTTGAGCCACAGATTGAAGTAGTGGACGGCAAAAACTGTCCACTTGTTTAAAAATCTGTGTGAGTGTTAGGCGGAATTAACCCGAAAATTTATTATATAAGGAGTGAAACGTCAATGGAGAAAAACAGAATTCGTCCCATCACAACCGGAAAAAGTATGCGTATGAGCTATTCCAGACAAAAAGAAGTACTCCAAATGCCGAACTTAATCGAAGTTCAAAAGGACTCCTATCAGTGGTTCTTAGACGAAGGATTAAAAGAAGTATTTGATGATATTTCTCCGATTACAGATTACAGTGGACATCTGAGTCTGGAACTGGTGGATTTTACATTATGTGAAGACGAGGTAAAGTACTCAATCGAAGAATGTAAAGAGCGTGACGCGACTTATGCGGCACCGCTGAAAGTGCGTGTAAGGCTTCATAATAAGGAAACGGATGAGATTAACGAACATGAGATCTTTATGGGAGATCTGCCGTTAATGACGAAGACGGGTACTTTCGTAATTAACGGAGCAGAACGTGTTATTGTAAGCCAGTTGGTACGTTCTCCTGGCATTTATTATGGAATTGCACATGACAAAATCGGTAAAGAATTATTTTCTTGTACGGTAATTCCGAACCGTGGTGCATGGCTTGAATATGAGACGGATTCGAATGACGTTTTCTATGTGCGTGTTGACAGAACCAGAAAAGTGCCGATCACAGTGTTGATTCGAGCCCTGGGTGTTGGTACGAATGCGGAGATTTTGGAACTCTTTGGTGAGGAACCGAAGATTCTGGCAAGTTTTAGCAAAGATACAGCGGAAAACTATCAGGAAGGTCTTCTTGAATTATACAAGAAGATTCGTCCGGGTGAACCTCTTGCTGTGGACAGTGCTGAAAGCCTGATCACAAGTATGTTCTTTGATGCAAGGCGTTATGATCTTGCTAAAGTTGGACGTTATAAATTTAATAAGAAGCTTCTGCTCCGTAATCGTATTAACGGACGAGTTCTGGCAGAAGATGTTGTAAGCCCTCTGACAGGAGAGGTGATCGCGGAAAAAGGAACGGAAGTTGACAGAGAACTTGCAGATACAATTCAGAACGCGGCAGTCCCATATGTATGGATTGCAAGAGAAGAGGGAGAACGCAATATCAAAGTTCTTTCTAATATGATGGTAAATCTGCAGAGCATTGTTGACATTGACCCTAAGGAAGTGGGCGTGACGGAGCTGGTGTACTATCCGGTTCTCGCTGAACTTCTGGAAGAGACAGCAGGCGATATCGATGAATTGAAAGATGCGATACGCAAGAATATCCATGAGCTGATTCCGAAGCACATTACAAAAGAAGATATTTTCGCATCCATCAATTATAATATGCATTTGGAATATGGTCTTGGAAATGATGATGATATCGATCATCTTGGCAATAGACGTATCCGTGCGGTCGGTGAACTGCTTCAGAATCAGTACAGAATTGGTCTGTCCAGATTGGAAAGAGTTGTTCGTGAAAGAATGACAACACAGGATCTGGAAGGGGTATCCCCGCAGTCTTTGATCAATATTAAACCGGTTACGGCAGCTGTGAAAGAATTCTTTGGTTCATCTCAGTTGTCACAGTTTATGGATCAGAATAACCCGCTGGGTGAGCTGACTCATAAGAGACGTCTGTCTGCCCTTGGCCCAGGTGGTCTGTCTCGTGACCGTGCCGGATTCGAGGTTCGAGATGTACACTATTCTCACTATGGAAGAATGTGCCCGATTGAGACACCTGAAGGACCGAACATTGGGCTTATCAACTCTCTGGCATGTTATGCGAGAATTAATGAATACGGTTTCGTGGAGGCTCCGTATCGTAAGATCGACAAGAGCGATCCGATGAACCCGGTAGTAACAGATGATGTTGTCTATATGACAGCAGATGAAGAAGATAATTATCATGTAGCACAGGCGAATGAGCCACTGGATGAAGAAGGACATTTCATTCATAAGAATGTATCTGGTCGTTACCGTGAAGAGACTCAGGAATATGAGAGAAGAATGTTTGACTATATGGACGTTTCTCCGAAGATGGTATTCTCTGTAGCTACAGCATTGATTCCTTTCCTGGAAAATGACGATGCCAACCGTGCGCTGATGGGATCCAACATGCAGCGTCAGGCGGTACCGCTTTTGATGACCGAAGCACCGGTTGTCGGAACTGGTATGGAAGTAAAATCAGCCGTTGACTCGGGAGTCTGCATTGTGGCAGAACAGGGCGGTGTGGTAGAACGCGCAACTGCAACAGAAATCGTAATTAAGCAGGATGATAAGACCAGGAAAACGTATAAATTGACCAAATTCCTCCGCAGTAACCAGAGTAACTGTTATAATCAGAGAACGATTGTTGTCAAGGGAGAACGGGTAGAGGCAGGACAGGTTATTGCAGACGGCCCGTCTACATCAAATGGTGAGATGGCGCTTGGTAAGAACCCGCTGATCGGCTTCATGACCTGGGAAGGTTATAACTACGAGGATGCTGTTCTGTTAAGTGAAAGACTGGTACAGGATGATGTATACACTTCTGTGCATATTGAAGAGTATGAAGCAGAAGCCCGTGACACCAAGCTTGGGCCGGAAGAAATTACACGTGATATTCCGGGTGTCGGTGACGATGCGCTGAAAGATCTGGATGAAAGAGGTATTATCCGTATCGGTGCGGAAGTTCGTGCCGGGGACATCCTCGTCGGTAAAGTGACACCGAAGGGTGAAACAGAGCTGACGGCAGAAGAGAGACTGCTTCGGGCAATCTTTGGTGAAAAAGCCCGTGAAGTAAGAGATACTTCTTTGAAAGTACCGCATGGCGAATACGGTATCGTTGTGGATGCAAAAGTATTTACAAGAGAAAATGGAGATGAACTCTCACCGGGAGTAAATCAGGCAGTTCGAATTTATATCGCTCAGAAGAGAAAGATTTCTGTTGGTGATAAGATGGCCGGACGTCATGGTAACAAGGGTGTTGTTTCCCGTGTGCTCCCTGTAGAAGATATGCCGTTCCTGCCGAACGGACGTCCGCTTGATATCGTGCTTAACCCTCTGGGTGTGCCGTCACGTATGAATATCGGACAGGTGCTTGAGATTCATCTGTCTTTGGCTGCGAAAGCTCTTGGATTCAATATTTCTACACCGGTCTTCGATGGCGCCAATGAGGTTGATATTATGGATACGCTTGACCTGGCGAATGATTATGTAAACTTGAGCTGGGAAGAGTTTGAAGCAAGACATAAAGAAGAGCTGCTTCCGGAGGTTATGGAATATCTGTATGAGAATAGAGACCACAGAGAACTCTGGAAGGGGGTTCCGCTGTCAAGAGACGGTAAAGTTCGTCTTCGTGACGGACGTACCGGTGAATTCTTTGACAGCCCGGTAACGATCGGACACATGCATTATCTGAAACTGCATCATTTGGTTGATGATAAGATCCATGCGCGTTCAACCGGTCCTTACTCACTGGTAACCCAGCAGCCACTTGGTGGTAAAGCGCAGTTTGGTGGACAGCGTTTCGGAGAAATGGAGGTTTGGGCTCTTGAGGCGTACGGAGCTTCCTACACTCTGCAGGAAATCCTGACAGTAAAATCTGATGACGTTGTAGGACGTGTGAAGACTTATGAAGCAATCATTAAAGGTGAGAATATTCCTGAACCGGGTATTCCGGAATCCTTTAAAGTACTTCTGAAGGAGCTGCAGTCTCTTGGCCTTGACGTACGAGTACTGCGTGATGACAATACAGAAGTTGAGATTATGGAAAGCGTAGATTATGGCGATACAAATCTGAACCACATCATTGAAGGAGACAGACGTTACCGCAATGACGAGGATTTCGGAAAACATGGATACAGCACACAGGAATTTGAAGATGGTGAGCTTGTGGACATTGATGAAGAGCCGGATGACGCTGACTTTGAAGAAGACTTTGAGGAAGAATTTGAAGATTTTGACGATATGGACTTAGAATAGGGAGGATGCCGAAATGACAGAAAATAAAAACGAAGTAACATCTCAGCAGATGACATTCGATGCAATTAAAATTGGTCTGGCATCTCCGGAGAAGATTCTGGAATGGTCACACGGTGAAGTGACAAAACCGGAAACCATTAACTACAGAACTTTAAAACCGGAAAAGGATGGTCTGTACTGTGAGAGAATTTTCGGACCGAGCAAAGACTGGGAATGTCACTGTGGAAAATATAAAAAAATCCGCTACAAAGGTGTTGTCTGTGACCGCTGTGGGGTTGAGGTAACCAAGTCAAGTGTGCGTCGTGAACGTATGGGGCACATTGCACTTGCTGCCCCGGTTTCCCATATCTGGTATTTCAAGGGGATTCCGAGCCGGATGGGACTGATCCTGGATCTGTCCCCGAGAACACTGGAGAAGGTTCTGTATTTTGCTTCTTATATCGTGCTGGATAAAGGAGAGACAGATCTTCAGTACAAGCAGGTTCTTTCTGAAGCTGAGTATCAGGAAGCGAGAGAAACATGGGGCAATAAGTTCCGTGTCGGTATGGGTGCGGAATCTATTAAAGAATTACTGGAAGCAATCGATTTGGACAAAGAATATGCAGAACTTCAGTCAGGACTGGAAGGTGCAACCGGACAGAAGCGTGCAAGAATTGTAAAACGTCTCGAAGTGGTTGAGGCATTTCGTGAATCCGGTAACAGACCGGAGTGGATGGTAATGACTGTAATCCCAGTTATTCCGCCGGATCTGCGTCCGATGGTTCAGCTTGACGGAGGTCGTTTTGCAACATCAGATCTGAATGACCTGTACCGCAGAATTATCAACAGAAATAACCGTCTTAAGAGACTCCTTGAACTGGGAGCTCCGGACATTATTGTAAGAAACGAAAAGAGAATGCTTCAGGAAGCAGTCGATGCTCTGATCGACAACGGACGCCGCGGACGTCCGGTAACCGGACCTGGTAACCGTGCGCTGAAGTCTCTTTCCGATATGCTGAAAGGTAAATCAGGACGTTTCCGTCAGAACCTTCTGGGAAAACGTGTTGACTATTCAGGACGTTCCGTTATCGTAGTAGGACCGGAACTTAAGATTTACCAGTGTGGTCTTCCGAAAGAAATGGCAATTGAGCTCTTCAAACCATTTGTAATGAAAGAACTGGTTGCAAACGGAACCGCACATAATATTAAAAATGCGAAAAAGATGGTAGAACGCCTTCAGACAGAGGTGTGGGATGTACTGGAAGATGTAATCAAGGAACACCCGGTTATGCTGAACCGTGCCCCCACGCTGCACAGACTTGGTATTCAGGCGTTTGAACCGATTCTTGTAGAAGGTAAAGCAATCAAGCTTCATCCGCTTGTTTGTACAGCATTTAATGCCGATTTCGACGGAGACCAGATGGCTGTCCATCTGCCGCTGTCCGTAGAAGCTCAGGCAGAGTGCCGTTTCCTCCTCCTTTCTCCGAATAACCTGCTGAAACCGTCTGATGGTGGTCCGGTGGCCGTTCCTTCACAGGATATGGTCCTTGGTATTTATTATCTGACGCAGGAAAGACCGGGAGCATTAGGAGAAGGAAAAGCATTTAAGAGCATTAACGAAGCGATTCTTGCATATGAGAATGGAGTAGTTACACTTCATTCCAAAATTAAAGTTCGTGTTACCAAGACTCTTCCGGATGGAACCGAGAAAACAGGAACAGTTGAATCAACATTGGGAAGATTTATTTTCAATGAGATTATTCCGCAGGATCTGGGCTTTGTTGATCGTGAAGTAGAGGGAAATGAACTGCTTCTTGAAGTGGATTTCCATGTCGGCAAAAAACAGCTCAAAAAGATCCTTGAAAAAGTTATTAATACACACGGAGCTTCAAAGACTGCTGAAGTGCTTGACAGTGTAAAAGCAATCGGTTACAAATTCTCTACAAGAGCAGCGATGACTGTATCCATTTCCGATATGACGGTGCCGCCGCAGAAACCGGAATTGATTCAGAGAGCACAGGATACAGTAGATAAGATTACAAAGAACTTCAAACGTGGTCTTATTACAGAAGAAGAACGTTATAAAGAAGTTGTTGAGACATGGAAAGCAACGGATGATGAACTTACAGAGGCACTGCTTTCCGGACTGGATAAATATAATAATATCTTCATGATGGCCGATTCCGGAGCCCGTGGATCAGATAAGCAGATTAAGCAGCTTGCAGGTATGCGCGGACTTATGGCTGATACAACCGGTCGTACGATCGAGTTGCCGATTAAGTCAAACTTCCGTGAAGGTCTGGACGTATTGGAGTACTTCATGTCTGCGCATGGAGCGCGTAAAGGTCTGTCAGATACCGCTCTTCGTACAGCGGACTCTGGATATTTGACCAGACGTCTTGTTGATGTTTCACAGGAACTGATTATCCGTGAAGTGGACTGCGTAGAAAAAGGTGCAGAGATTCCAGGTATGTATGTGCATGCATTCATGGATGGAAATGAAGAGATTGAAAGTCTTCAGGAACGTATTACAGGACGTTATTCCTGCTATACGATTTGTGATAAAGATGGAAATGTGCTTGTAAAAGCAAACCATATGATCACTCCAAAACGTGCAGAGAAGATTATGAAATACGGTGTGGATGAAAATGGAAATTCTCCACTTAAAAAGGTGAAGATCCGTACGATTCTGACCTGTAAATCACATATCGGAATCTGCGCAAAATGTTATGGAGCCAACATGGCAACCGGAGAACCGGTACAGGTTGGTGAGGCTGTCGGTATCATTGCGGCTCAGTCAATCGGAGAGCCAGGTACCCAGCTTACCATGCGTACCTTCCATACCGGTGGTGTGGCCGGTGATGATATCACGCAGGGTCTTCCTCGTGTCGAAGAGCTTTTTGAGGCAAGAAAACCGAAAGGACTTGCGATCATTACAGAATTTGGCGGTGTTGCAACAATCAACGATACAAAGAAGAAACGTGAGATTATTGTGACGAATCAGGAGACGGGTGAGTCGAAAGCTTATTTGATTCCG
This sequence comes from Bariatricus sp. HCP28S3_F11, assembly GCF_052065395.1. Classification (NCBI taxonomy): domain Bacteria; kingdom Bacillati; phylum Bacillota; class Clostridia; order Lachnospirales; family Lachnospiraceae; genus Bariatricus; species Bariatricus sp. HCP28S3_F11. The sequence goes on from NZ_JBQHUC010000012.1 coordinate 19,268, forward strand.
TATGGTTCACGAATTAAGATTATGGATGGTGCTGTTCTTGAAGCCGGTGACGAGCTGACAGAAGGTAGTATCAATCCGCATGATCTGCTGAAGATTAAGGGACTTCGTGCAGCACAGGATTATATGCTTCAGGAAGTACAGAGAGTATATCGTCTGCAGGGTGTAGAAATCAATGATAAGCATATCGAGGTTATCGTGCGTCAGATGCTTAAGAAGATTCGAGTAGAAGAAAAGGGCGATACAGAGTTCCTCCCGGGTACGATGGTCGACGTACTTGAATTCAACGACGTGAATGAAAAGCTGGAGGCAGAGGGCAAAGAACCGGCAACCGGTGAACAGATCATGCTTGGTATTACCAAGGCATCGCTTGCTACCGAGTCCTTCTTGTCTGCTGCGTCCTTCCAGGAGACAACGAAAGTTCTGACGGAAGCTGCTATTAAGGGTAAGGTGGATCATTTGATCGGCCTTAAGGAAAATGTTCTTATCGGTAAGCTTATTCCGGCAGGAACCGGTATGAAGAAATATCGGGATGTTCGTTTGAACACAGAACTGGCGATGGAAGATGAAATTGTTCTCGATGATTTTGATGATGCGGAAGAAGGCGAAATGGTTGAAGCACCAGAACTAAATGCAGAAAATGATGCTGCTAATGTCGAAGAAACTGCGGATACAGAGACCGAATTTGCTGAAATAACAGAAGAATAGGCTCATTATTTCATGTGAAATTGACAGGGGATAGTATGTGAAAATACTATGCCCTGTTATTATTTTCGGGTTTATGAATTTATTATACATTCTTATAGATTTCATTTTAATATTGCAAATTTGAAAAAAATCAGCTATTATTAACGACATATTCAAAATTACTTTGCAAAAATGAGGTGGGAAGAAGTTGGATATACGCCATCTTGGGGAGAGAATCAGTGAAAACAGGAAGAAAAAGATGATGACAATTAAAAGCCTTTCGGAGTATACCGGATTGTCAGTAGGGTATCTGAGCATGCTGGAACAGAATAAGACGACTCCTACAATCGATAACCTTGCCAGGATTTGTGAATCGCTGGAAATCAGTATCATTGACATTCTTGAGTCTGAATGTGAGACGAAAACAATCATTCGCAAGGAAGAACTCACGGAGGCAAGTTATCCGGATGAGAACTTAGTTGTTAATATAGCAGATTTCAGACGTTCCAACTATGTTTATGAATATATTACGATACAGCCAGGGGAACCGCCTAAAAAAAAGGAATATCGTCACAATCGTGACGAAATGTGCACGGTGATATCCGGATGTCTGAACTTGATTATCGAAGGAAGAGAATACACATTGCATGAGCGGGATTCGGCATATATCAAAGAGGGAGAACGTCATTGTATATACAACACCGGTGAAAAAGAGTCGGTCAGTCTTTGGGTATACCATAGAAAATAGTTGAGTTTAAGTGGATTAAAGTAAAAAAGGATATTGTGAAAAAAATAGCAAAATTCATATTTCCCTTGACACAAGGTGAAATAAAGGATATAATAAAAAAATCATCTTCATGAAAATGATAAATGAGAATCTGCAATACTAGAAACAGATGGTTGGCTTCCGGTTTCACGTAACCTTCTGCTTAGTCAAGCGTGAAAGAAAGGGTTTTAAATACAATTTCATAAGCGGACGTCATAGCGTGAAACTATGACTTGGGAAGACAAGGACGTCATGATGAAAATCATGGCGCTTTTTTATTATCAAAATAGACTGCGTTCTAGTATGCGGTATAGAAATTGGGGGATTGCAATGAGTAAGATTGAACAACTGAGAGAGTACATGGAGAAGGAAGATTTGGATGGTTTTTATGTGGCGAAGCCGGCTAACGTGAGAGCGGTCAGTGCATATACAGGAGAGGATTCTTTTCTTTTTATTACGAAAAGTAAACAGTACTTTCTTACAGATCCGCGGTATACTGAACAGGCATCATATGAATGCCCGGAGTATGAAATCAGGAATTGGCGAAGCACAAGGAGCCGCAGCATAGGGGAAGCAGTTGCGTTATGTGCTGAAGAAGAAAAAGTTGAAAGAATAGGATTTGAACAGGATTATCTCACATTTGGAGCATGGAAATCCATGCAGGATGCCATGAAAGTTGAGCTGGTTCCCACTCTTAACGTAATAGAAGAACTTCGTGCGGTGAAGACGCCTGAAGAGATTAAGAACCTGACAGTGGCATGTGATATTGCATCCAGAGCATTTGAAAAAATCTTGAAAGACGTGCGTGTGGGTGTAACTGAGAAAGAACTTGCATCAAAGCTTGCCCATTACATGGTAATGGAAGGAGCTGATACCAAGCCTTACGGAGGAATTCTTATATCAGGAGCGAGAACATCGCTTCTCCATGGAATTCCGAGTAATAAGGCAATCGAATATGGCGACTTTGTATTGATGGATTATGGATGCCAGTACAAAGGATATTTGTCAGATATGACAAGAACCGTTGTTGTAGGGAAAGCGGATGAAAAACAAAAAGAAGTATACAATCTCTGCAGACGGATGACAGAAGAAACAGAAGCTTCTGTCAAAGCGGGAGTGACGGGCACATCCTGTTATGAAGCGTCACTCAAAGCAATTGAAGGGACCGAATATTTCCAGTATCACTATACGGGAATCGGTCATGGAGTAGGGCTGTTCGTACATGAGCTTCCGAATATTGGAGCAAATTGTAGGAATATTCTTCCGGAGAACAGCGTAATGACGGTAGAACCAGGACTTTATATTCCAGGCTGGGGCGGTGTCCGGATCGAAGATCAGGGTATTGTCACAAAAGACGGATATGAAAACCTGATAAGTGCTACACATGAGCTAATAGAACTTTAAATGAAGGAGGAAAAGTTATGAAAAAGAGATTATTAGTAGCATTACTTTCTGCAGCTATGGTAGTTACCATGTTTGCAGGCTGCGGTACACCTGGATCAAAGAAATCCGATGACAGCAGTGAAACAGAAGGTACAGGTAAGAAAAGAGTTACATATACTCTGCGTGAAGACATTCCGTCAGCAGATCCGCAGAATAGTAACTCCATTTCTTCCGCATCAGCAAATATCCATATGCTGGCTTGCCTTACAAGAAATGTAGAAGGAGAAGTGAGAGGAGACGCAGCAGAAAGCTGGGAAGTTTCTGATGACGGACTTGTTTACACCTTCCATCTTCGCGATGGCCTGAAATGGAGTGACGGTGTGGATGTAACTGCAGATGATTATGTTTACGGTATGCAGAGACTGATGGATCCGGCAGAAGCTTGTGACTATGCATTTATCGGTTACATCCTGAAAAACGGTGCAGCTGTAAATAATGGTGAAGTTTCTGTTGAAGAACTGGGTGTTAAGGCACTTGATGACAAGACTGTAGAAATTACTCTGGAACATCCGGCGGTATACTTCGAATCAATGGCATCTATGTGTGCACTTGGACCAGCAAGAAGAGACCTTGTAGAAAAATATGGAAAAGAATATGCAGCAGATCCTGAAAAAGCAGCATATAATGGACCGTTCACGATGACTGAGTGGAAACATGGTGATCAGCTTGTTATGACAAAGAATCCGGATTATTGGGATGCCGACAGTGTAAAACTTGACGAAATCTGCATCAAGACAGTCGCTGATGCTAAGACAGCAGTTGCTATGTGGGAGAATGGCGAAGTTGATATTACAATTGTTCCTACAGAAATGACAGAACAGTATGCAGATGATTCAGAATTCTACTTCACAGGTGCGGATGATTACATCATGCTGAACCAGAGTGAAGGCAAGCTTCTTGCAAATAAGAACTTAAGATTTGCTCTTAACTATGCAATCAATCGTTCTGAATACAATACGCTTGTTAATAATGATGTTTACGAACCGGCACAGAGACTTGTTCTTCCGAACGTAACAGCAGCGGATTCTACATATGGTGAGAGATATCCATATGAACCATTCCCGCTTGAAAATGATGATGCAAAAGCAAAAGAATATCTTGCAGCAGCTATGTCTGAACTGGGCGTAAGCAATGCAGCAGATATCAAGCTTGAACTTCTTACAACTGATACAGAAGGTGCTAAAAAGCAGGCAGAAGTTCTTCAGGAACAGTTCCAGAAGAACCTTGGAATCACAGTAGAAATCAAACAGGTTACTTACAAACAGAGACTTGAAATGGAACAGACTAAAGAATATGATATGGTAGTTACGGGATGGGTACCGGATTACTCAGATGCTTATTCTTACCTGGAACTCTGGATCAGCGATGGACAGTACAACCATTCAGGATATAACAATCCTAGATATGATGAACTGCTGGAAGCTTCTCAGTTTGAGACTGACGCTGCAAAGAGACAGGATATGTTGTTCGAAGCAGAGCAGATCTTCCTCGGAGAAGATTCAGCACTTGTTCCGCTGCAGCTCCGTCGTGATCAGTATCTTGTAAATCCGAAGCTTGAAAACTTCAATGTTTACTTTGTAGGATATGACTTCAACCTGGTATATGCAGATCTTGCAGAATAAAATATTATATAATATTTTAGTCAGAGAGGACAGTTTGTCCTCTCTGACTAAGTAATAAAACTTGTTGGGAGGGAAAAAGTATAGTTTCCCTTCCTCTTTAACGGTTTTGATTATCCGGAGGGGCATGTGGTGTGGGATAATCAAAACCGTTAAGGAAACGGGCTGAAGAAAGGAGAAGCACAAATGGCAAAATATATTGCAAAGCGAGTTTTACTTGCAATCGTCACATTGTTTGTTCTGACAAGTGTAGTGTTTGTTCTTGTACGTTTGATGCCGGGGGATCCATTTTCCAGTGATAAAATGACACCGGAAATCCGCGCGAATCTGGAAGCGTATTATGGTATGGACAAACCGTTGCCGGTTCAATACATAACTTATATGAAGAATGTACTTCACGGAGATTTGGGATATTCCATGAAGTATGAAGGAAGAACTGTTAATCAGATTATTGCGGAATCTTTCCCGTATTCTGCAGACCTTGGTATCCGTTCCCTTTGCTTTGCATTGTTCTTCGGACTGATCCTTGGAATAATTGCAGCGCTGAATCGTGGGAAAAAGCTTGATTTTTTCTGTATTTTGATTGCGATTATCGGTACATCTATGCCGGACTTTATTATGGGATCTGTATTGCAGTATTTCTTCGGAATCAAATGGAAGATTCTTCCGGTTGCGCAGTATACAAGCTTTAAACACACGATTCTTCCATCGATTGCTGTTGGATTCTATACACTGGCTTCTGTATCTCGTTTAATGCGTTCGAGTATGCTGGAAGTTGTTACGTCTGATTACACAAAGACAGCTAAGGCAAAAGGGCTTTCTGATTTACGAATTACGATAAAACATCAGATCAGAAATGCGATTACTCCGATTATTACGATTATGGGACCGACAGTTGCCTCTGTACTTACCGGTACTTTCGTAATCGAAGCCTTATTTGCAATTCCTGGAATGGGAAAACATTATGTAGACAGTATCAATATGAATGACTATACACTTGTGCTTGGAATGACGATCTTCTATGGAGCATTCTTGATTATCGCTATTTTAGTAGTAGATATTCTGTATGGTATCGTTGATCCGAGAATTCGTCTCAGCGGTAAAAAAAGGTAGGTGACAGGAAATGGCAGAGATAACAAGAGATAAATTTAAAGTAGTAGGTAAAAATATTCAGAGCATGGAGTCCATTTCACGTCCGAATATCGGTTACTGGCAGGATGCGTGGAGACGAATTCGCAAAAATAAGGTTGCATTCTTTTCCTTGTGTTTGATCGGATTTTATGTACTTATGGCAATCTTTGCTCCGATGCTGAGCAGATATGATTTTTCAACACAAAGTGTTGCCGAGATGAATCAGAGCTTTTCTGCAAATCACTGGTTTGGTACAGACTCTCTTGGACGAGACCTCTGGGTTCGTGCCTGGAAAGGTGCAAGGGTATCCCTTACAATTGGGTTTGCAGCAAGTATTATTAATGCTTGTACAGGTTCACTCCTTGGAGGTATCTCCGGCTTCTATGGAGGAAAAGTGGATATGATCATCCAGCGAATCGTAGATGTACTTTATGGTATTCCGAGCATGATCGTTACGATTCTGCTGATGGTTGTTATTGGTAATGGTGTCCACTGTCTGATCCTTGCGATGTGCTGCGTAGGATGGATCGGGAGCTGCCGTTTCGTTCGAGGAGAAGTGCTGAAACTTCGTGAATCGGATTTCGTGGCTGCTGCAAGAATTCTTGGTGTGCCTGACATTGTTATAATTGTAAAACATATTCTGCCGAATATCATGGGACTTATCATTACGAACCTTACCATGGCAATTCCGGGAGCAATTTTCCAGGAGGCATTCCTGAGCTATATCGGTCTTGGTATTAAGCCGCCGAACTGTAGCTGGGGTGTTCTGGCGAAAGATGGTATTGCGCAACTGAGAATTCATCCGTATCAGGTAGTTGTTCCGGCATTTTTGATCTGTACAACAATGCTTGCACTTAACCTGTTAGGTGATGGCCTTCGCGATGCGTTCGACCCGAAACTTAGAGGAACTGAGTAAGAAAGGAGTAGGAAGAGATGGAAAATTTATTAGAAGTAAAAAATCTGACATTCTCCTTTCGTACATACGGAGGAGTAGTAAAAGCAGTACGGGATGTAAGCTTTGAAGTGCGCCCGGGAGAAATCCTTGGAATCGTTGGAGAATCAGGATGTGGGAAGAGCGTTACTTCGTCATGTATTATGAGACTGAATCCGGAACCACCGGGATTCTTTGAGGGTGGAGAGATCCTTTATAAAGGGAAAGATATTCTGAAAATGAATAAAAAGGAACTGCGCCAGATTCGCGGTACAGAGATTGGATTTATTTTCCAGGACCCAATGACTTCTTTGAATCCGACGATGAGAATCGGTAAACAGATTGAAGAAGTATTTGTCAATAAGAAAGGCATGAGTGCTGCAGAAAAAAAACAAAAAGCGCTTGAGATTCTGAAACTAGTTGGTATTTCTGATGGGGAGAAGAGATATAGACAGTATCCACATGAACTTTCAGGTGGTATGAAGCAGCGTGTTATGATCGCAATTGCGCTGGTAGGAAGTCCGAGTATTGTAATTGCAGACGAACCGACCACATCACTGGATGTTACGATTGAAGCACAGATCCTTGAACTGCTTAAGAATCTTCAGAAGACATTGGGAACCTCTATTATTCTGATAACACATGACCTTGGCGTCATTGCAAAACTTTGTGATCGTGTTCTTGTTATGTATGGAGGAAAAATTGTAGAGCGAGGTACTGCTGAAGAAATCTTTTATGACACGGCGCATCCGTATACCAAGGGACTTATGCAGTCTATTGCTAGATTGGATACAGCAAAAGGTGAAAAACTGAAACCGATCGAAGGAACTCCGCCAGATCTATTCAGCCCACCGGTAGGATGTCCATTTGCCGCACGTTGCGAATATTGCATGGATATCTGTAATGAGATGCCTCCGGAAACATATGATTTGTCCGGTGAGCACGAGACCTGCTGCTGGCTGCAGCATGAATTTGCACCGGACAGTGATTTGAGAAAAGTTCCGGCTGAGAAAGGAGAGGTGGAATAATGGAAAATAAAGAATTAAAGCAGCCTCTCGTACAGGTGAAAAATTTATGTAAGTATTTCCAGCTTAACAGAAAAGCAACACTGAAAGCAGTAGATGATGTCAGCTTTGATATTTATAAAGGGGAAACGGTCAGTCTTGTTGGAGAGTCCGGGTGTGGAAAATCAACGACAGGTCGCTGTATGATTCGTCTGTATGACCTTACAAGCGGTCAGGTATTGTATGATGGAAAAGATATTTCTAAATTAAATAAAACTGAGCAGAAAGAGTTCTGCAAAAAAGTACAGATGATTTTCCAGAATCCATATTCTTCATTGAATCCGAGAATGACGGTGAAAGAGATTGTTGGAGAAGGGCTGAAGCAGCATGGAATGTCTGCGAAGGAAGTCGATGAAAAAGTTGAACAGCTGTTGAAAACAGTCGGTCTTAATAAAGATCATATGTCTCGTTTTCCGCATGAATTTTCTGGCGGACAAAGACAGCGTATCGGTATTGCGAGAGCACTTTCTGTAGATCCTGAATTCATTATCTGTGACGAACCGATTTCGGCCCTTGATGTATCTATTCAGGCACAGGTGATCAACATGCTAAAAAATCTGCAGGAAACAATGGGACTGACCTATTTGTTTATTGCTCATGATTTGAGTGTTGTAAAATATATTTCGGATCGTGTGGTAGTTATGTATCTGGGGACGATCGTTGAGACAGCCGAGACGGAGGAGCTCTATTCGAACCCGACACATCCTTATACAAAGGCTCTTCTGTCTGCAATTCCGGAAGCAGATCCGAAAAAAGCAAAAGCAAATGAGCGTATTCCGATAAAAGGCGAGATCCCAAGTCCGATCAATCCGAAGAACTGTTGCCGATTTGCTGAAAGATGCCAGTATGCAACAGAACGCTGTTTTAATGAAATGCCACAGTTACATGAAATCAAACCCGGACATAAGGTTGCATGTCATCTTACAGAGAATATGTAAAGAAAATAGAAGGAAGTCTTTCGAATCTGAAAGGCTTCTTTTTATTGCCTTTCAGATATCAAAAAGGTCGGGAGGGGCTTTTTGGTCGATTTTGCCTTTGTTGACAGAAATACGGAAAGAGCATATAATTGATTCAATTGAAAAAATATATATCAAATGATGTATAAACAGGAGGAATAAAATGGATACAAATAAACTGAATCGTATTCTTGATTTAATGAAAGAACAAGAAGTACCGCAGATGATTATTTCTGATCCTATGGCAATTTTTTATTTGACAGGGAAGAAGATCGTTCCGGGGGAAAGATTACTCGCATTATATTTAAATATTAACGGCGGGCATAAACTGGTAGTCAATAAGTTGTTTCCACAGGAAAAAGACCTTGGTGTTGAACTTGTATGGTACGATGATATTGAGGATGGAGTAGAAATCTTAAGTAGATTTGTTGAAAAAGGCAAAACAATCGGAGTTGACAAGACATGGCCTGCAAAATTTCTTCTCAGACTGCAGGAATTGGAACCGGAAAGTAAGTTTGTTAATGGCTCTCTCATTGTAGATGCAATCAGAAAGGTGAAGAATGACGATGAAAAACAACTGTTAAGGGAAGCATCACTTGCAAATGATAGAGTAATGGAAGAACTTATTCCATTGACGGCCAAAGGATATACCGAAGTGGAATTAAACAGGATCGTGCGTGGCTTATATGAGAAATCAGGACATTCAGGAGTTTCTTTTGATCCAATAACGGCTTATGGTAAATCCGGAGCTGATCCGCATCATGTAACAGATGGATCAAAGGGTAAAAGAGGAGACAGTGTTGTCCTTGATATCGGCGGTATTTTGAATGATTATTGCTCTGATATGACAAGAACTGTTTTCCTTGGTGAGGTTTCGGACAAAGCGCGTGAGGTTTACGAGATTGTAAAAGAAGCACAGCAGAGAGGAATTGAGGCTGCAAAACCTGGAAATCGCTGGTGTGATGTTGATTTTGCCTGCCGTAATTATATAGAAGAAAAAGGATATGGGGCATATTTTACACATCGTACAGGCCATTCCATTGGACTTGAAGATCACGAATATGGGGATGTCTCAGCAGTCAATGAAGAAATAATCAAACCGGGGCAGTGCTTTTCGATTGAGCCGGGAATCTATCTTATGGAAGAGGGGATCGGTGTTCGAATAGAGGACCTTGTACTGATTACGGAGGACGGATGTGAAGTTCTGAATAAGTTTCCAAAAGATCTGATTGTGGTACCTATGGAATAGTGGATGAGAACACCGGTTCGTATTTCATGAATTTTTAAGATTTGACAGTGACTGAATGGACTGAAAGCGGTTGACAATAGATATAAAAACCGTTATGATATACAATTGTAATTGTAAATTTTACGTTAAAGGACGTAATAGAATTGTAACAAAGTCTAGGGGCGGTCAACTGGGAAGCAGGCAGCGTGGAATTATGCGCCCGGCATAAGATGAATGAAAGAGAGAGGACATGGGCCAGAAAAGAAATAGAGCAGGAAATAACAGCCAAAATCGAAATGAACGGAACATTAGCAACAGCCGCGAAGTGAGCAGACGGACTAAGGGGAAAAACCGGTATTCTTTTGAAGAAGACAGAAGAACAACGGCCAGATATTACGATGATGATGGATATTACCAGACTGAGCCTAAGAGAAGGAAAAAATCAGCATCCGCAAAGAACAGGGATGATTATACAAAGAAATCTAAAAACCGAAGTTCCGAATACGGCAGCAAAGGCAGAAAAAGGAAAAGACGTGGAAGAAGAAAGAATGTGGTCAGTAAGACGATCGGTATCATCTTGGCAATCATTCAATTTGTTTTATCAGTAGTCCTTACGGTAAATGTTTTGTTCTTTGATATGCTGACGGTTACCTATATCATGGTTCTGGCCGGTGTACTGCTTATTTTACTCGGAATAACACTATTGTCTCAGATAGGGGCAAAAGGAAAGGGAATCGGAGGAAAAATCTTCTGTATCTTGCTGTGTATCATTCTTGCGATGGGATCTTTCTATATAGGTAAAATAAATAATGCATTTCAGAAGATAACCGGAAGCAACACGATGACAAGTTCCATGGTTGTCGCAGTAAGACAGGATGACAGTGCGCAGAAACTTGTGGATACGTCTGATTATACATACGGTGTACAGTATGCCACAAATGCAGATCAAACAAAGTCGACGGTCAAACAGATTGAAAAAGAAATAGGTAATGAGATCACGGTTCGAGAATATGCCGGCATGATTGAAGCGGCACAGGCATTGCTCTCAGGAGAAGTGGATGCGCTGGTTTATAATTCCGGTCAGACGGGGATTATCAAAGATCAGATCCCTGACTTTGAAAATGAGGTCAGAGTGATTTATAAGCACAGCATTGTTGTGCAGATAGAAAATACAGCAGCTGATGCCAGCGTGACAGAACCGTTTGCGGTATATCTGAGCGGAATGGATACTTATAATGATATCACTTCCGGAGACCGGAGCGATGTAAATATTATTGCAGTCGTGAATCCAAAGAGCCACCAGATTCTTTTGGTTACGACACCGAGAGATTATTATGTCCCGATTCCGGGAATCTCAAATGACCAGGAAGATAAGCTGACCCATGCAGGAATTTATGGTATTGAAGCATCTATGGATACCTTGGAAGAACTATATGAGATGGATATTCCATTCTTTGGAAGGGTAAACTTTACATCTATGATCAATATCGTTGATGCATTAGGCGGATTGGATGTGGAATCAGATGAAGAGTTTGATACGGGTGAAGAATCTGGAAAAGTAGTTCATATTAATGAGGGAATGAATCATCTGAACGGCAGAGAAACACTGGCGTTCTGTCGTGAACGTCATGCTCTTGCCGATGGGGATAATGCTCGCGGAAGACATCAGCAGGCTGTTATTACTGCAATCATTAAAAAGATGATGTCTCCGTCCATGTTAAGAGGTGCTTCCGATATTATTGCAAGTGTGAGTGACGGCGTTGATACGAATTTCAGTATGAATCAGATCCAGTCTTTGATTAAGACACAGCTTCGAACGAACGCAGAGTGGAATATTTATTCTGTTTCAGCCGAAGGTGTTGGTGATAAGCAATATTGTTATTCTTCCGGAGATGCATTATTGTATGTATGTATCCCGGACGAAACATCCGTTTCAAATATTATTGATCTGGTCAACCGTGTTGAAGCGGGCGAAGTGCTTGAAGAATCAACTGTCGTTGGACAATAGAATATATAATATACAAAGAAAAAGGCATTTACTGGAAAATATTCGTCAAAATATTTCCGGTAAATGCCTTGACTTTTCTTGCGGTATATAATACAATAACCTAGCGTGCAAAGAAACGTGCGGTTATTTTTGCGTGCATTTAAACTGACAATGTTTAAAACGTAACCAATTATTACATCATAGGAGGTGAAAGAGATGCCAACATTTAACCAGTTAGTAAGAAAAGGTCGTCAGACAGCTGTTAAGAAATCTACCGCTCCGGCTCTCCAGAAAGGATACAACTCTCTGAGAAAGAAAGCTACGGATACATCTGCACCGCAGAAGAGAGGTGTTTGTACAGCAGTTAAGACAGCTACACCGAAAAAGCCGAACTCAGCTCTTAGAAAAATTGCCAGAGTACGTCTTTCTAACGGAATCGAAGTAACAAGCTACATTCCAGGAGAAGGACACAACCTTCAGGAACATAGCGTTGTTCTGATTCGTGGTGGTCGTGTTAAGGACTTACCAGGTACAAGATACCATATCGTTCGTGGAACACTTGATACAGCAGGTGTTGCAAAGAGACGTCAGGCTCGTTCTAAATACGGAGCTAAGAGACCAAAAGACGCTAAGAAATAATAACGAAACAACAAAGTTATCGTATCACAAACAGAACTATGAGGATTATAGTTGGTTGCGGGTTTAATCCAGATAAATGCCCATCTCTGGCATCAGGATGTCCCGTGAGCTGATGACACATAGAGAGACACATGTGAGTACCGATGAATTATTCAAGCAGGGCCAGAAGGCTTTGCCAATATGTATAAGGAGGGAAGGACCGTGCCACGTAAAGGACATACTCAAAAAAGAGACGTATTAGCGGATCCGTTATACAATAACAAAGTTGTTACAAAACTTATCAACAACATCATGTTAGATGGTAAGAAAGGTGTAGCACAGAAGATTGTATACGGAGCATTTGAAAGAGTTGCAGCAAAGGCTGATAAGCCGGCTATCGAAGTGTTCGAAGAAGCAATGAACAACATCATGCCAGTACTTGAAGTAAAGGCAAGACGTATCGGTGGTGCAACATACCAGGTACCAATTGAAGTAAGAGCAGACAGAAGACAGGCTCTTGCACTTCGTTGGCTTACATTGTATTCTCGTAAAAGAGGAGAGAAGACAATGGAAGAAAGACTGGCAAATGAAATTCTTGATGCAGCAAACAACACTGGTGCATCTGTAAAGAAAAAAGAAGATATGCACAAGATGGCAGAAGCAAACAAAGCATTTGCTCATTACCGTTTCTAAAACTGGGACATATTATAAAATGTTCCGGAAACAAGATGCAGAAGATCGTCTCACAGTGCCTGCATTATGCTGCGCATAGAGACGAATCTGCGCGACAAATATTAGGAGGACAAAATCTTGGCTGGAAGAGAATATCCATTAGAGAGAACCAGAAATATCGGTATTATGGCACATATTGATGCTGGTAAGACAACTCTTACAGAGCGTATCTTATATTATACCGGTGTTAACTATAAGATTGGTGATACTCATGAAGGAACTGCTACCATGGACTGGATGGAACAGGAGCAGGAAAGAGGTATCACAATTACTTCAGCAGCTACGACATGTCATTGGACTTTGGAAGACCATACAAAGCCGAAAAAAGGTGCTCTCGAACATCGTATCAACATCATTGATACTCCGGGACACGTTGACTTTACCGTAGAAGTTGAACGTTCACTTCGTGTACTTGATGGTGCCGTAGGTGTATTCTGTGCTAAGGGTGGTGTTGAACCTCAGTCAGAAAACGTATGGCGTCAGGCAGACACATACAATGTACCGAGAATGGCTTTCATCAATAAGATGGACATTTTAGGTGCAGATTTCTACAATGCAGTAGAACAGATTAAGACAAGATTAGGTAAGAACGCAATCGTTCTTCAGCTTCCAATCGGTAAGGAAGATGATTTCAAAGGAATCATTGATCTTATGGAAATGGAAGCATATATCTACAATGATGATAAGGGAGATGACATTACAGTTTGTGAGATCCCGGAAGATATGAAGGATGATGCAGAGCTTTATCACCAGGAATTAGTCGAAAAGATCTGTGAATTAGATGATGATCTGATGATGATGTATCTGGAAGATGAAATTCCGTCAAATGATGAACTGAAAGCAGTTTTAAGAAAAGCTACATGCGAGTGTACAGCTGTACCTGTTTGCTGTGGTTCTGCTTACAGAAATAAAGGTGTTCAGAAACTTCTGGATGCAATTATTGAATATATGCCGGCTCCGACTGATATTCCGGCTATTAAGGGTGTGGATGAAGACGGAAATGAAGTTGAAAGACATTCATCCGATGAAGAGCCGTTCTCAGCTCTGGCGTTCAAGATTATGACTGACCCGTTCGTAGGTAAACTGGCGTACTTCCGTGTTTACTCAGGAACAATGAATTCTGGATCTTATGTGCTGAATGCAACAAAAGGAAAGAAAGAACGTGTTGGACGTATCCTTCAGATGCATGCAAATAAGAGACAGGAATTAGATAAGGTTTATTCAGGAGATATTGCTGCTGCAATCGGATTTAAGTTCACCACTACCGGTGATACAATCTGTGATGAACAGCATCCGGTTATTCTTGAATCCATGGAATTCCCGGAACCGGTTATCGAGCTTGCTATTGAGCCGAAGACCAAAGCTTCTCAGGGTAAACTTGGTGAATCACTTGCAAAACTTGCAGAAGAAGACCCGACCTTCCGTGCTCATACAGATCAGGAAACAGGTCAGACCATCATCGCAGGTATGGGTGAGCTTCATCTGGAAATTATCGTAGACAGACTTCTTCGTGAATTTAAGGTAGAAGCTAATGTTGGTGCACCTCAGGTTGCATACAAAGAAGCATTTACCAAGGCAGTTGACGTTGACAGCAAATATGCTAAGCAGTCCGGTGGTCGTGGACAGTACGGACATTGTAAAGTTAAGTTTGAACCAATGGATGCTAACGGAGAAGAGACATACAAGTTTGAATCTACCGTTGTCGGTGGTGCAATTCCGAAGGAATATATCCCGGCTGTAGGTGAAGGTATCGAAGAAGCTATGAAGGCTGGTATTCTTGGTGGATTCCCGGTTGTTGGTATTCATGCTAACGTTTATGACGGATCTTACCATGAAGTTGACTCTTCTGAAATGGCATTCCACATTGCAGGTTCCCTTGCATTTAAGGATGCGATGAAGAAAGCTGAGCCTGTACTTCTTGAGCCTATCATGAAGGTAGAAGTAACCATGCCTGAAGAATACATGGGCGATGTAATCGGTGATATCAACTCTCGCCGTGGACGTATCGAAGGTATGGATGACCTTGGCGGAGGAAAGATCGTAAGAGGTTATGTACCGCTTTCTGAAATGTTCGGATACTCTACAGACCTTCGTTCGAGAACACAGGGACGTGGAAACTACTCAATGTTCTTTGAAAAATACGAACCGGTTCCGAAGTCTGTACAGGAAAAGGTATTATCTAACAAAAACGCATAAAAAATGCGAAAAAGGCTTGAAAAACTGTATTATTTGAAATATAATCAGAATTAGCCGAGTTAAAACATCGAAACTAAAAATGCCCAAAGTGGGTGCTATATTTAAGGAGGATATTCAAAATGGCAAAGGCTAAATTTGAAAGAACAAAACCGCATTGTAATATCGGTACCATCGGACACGTTGACCATGGTAAAACAACTTTAACAGCTGCTATCACAAAAACTCTTTCTCAGAGAGTACCTGGTAACGCTGCAGTAGATTTCGAAAACATTGACAAAGCTCCGGAAGAAAGAGAACGTGGTATCACAATCTCTACAGCTCACGTTGAGTATGAGACAGAAAAACGTCACTACGCTCACGTAGACTGCCCGGGACATGCTGACTACGTTAAGAACATGATCACTGGTGCTGCTCAGATGGATGGTGCTATCCTCGTTGTAGCTGCTACTGATGGTGTTATGGCTCAGACAAGAGAGCACATCCTGCTTTCTCGTCAGGTAGGCGTTCCTTACATCGTTGTATTCATGAACAAATGTGATATGGTAGATGATGAAGAACTTCTTGAATTAGTAGAAATGGAAATTCGTGAACTTCTTGATGAATACGAATTCCCGGGAGATGACACTCCGATTATCCAGGGATCAGCTCTGAAAGCTCTTGAAGATCCGTCAGGAGAATGGGGAGACAAGATCATGGAACTTATGGATGCAGTAGATTCATACATTCCGGATCCAGAACGTGCAACAGACAAACCATTCCTTATGCCTGTAGAAGACGTATTCTCTATCACAGGACGTGGAACAGTTGCTACTGGTAGAGTAGAACGTGGTGTTCTTCATGTTTCTGATGAAGTAGAAATCGTTGGTATCAAAGAAGAAAACCGTAAAGTAGTTGTAACAGGTGTTGAAATGTTCCGTAAACTTCTTGATGAAGCTCAGGCTGGTGACAACATCGGTGCACTTCTTCGTGGTGTTCAGAGAAACGAAATCGAAAGAGGACAGTGTCTGTGTAAAC
This sequence comes from Bariatricus sp. HCP28S3_F11, assembly GCF_052065395.1. Lineage (NCBI taxonomy): Bacteria > Bacillati > Bacillota > Clostridia > Lachnospirales > Lachnospiraceae > Bariatricus > Bariatricus sp. HCP28S3_F11. The sequence goes on from NZ_JBQHUC010000012.1 coordinate 35,637, forward strand.
CAGGTTCAGTAAAATGTCACCACAAATTTACTTCTCAGGTTTACGTATTAACAAAAGATGAAGGTGGACGTCATACTCCATTCTTCAACAACTATCGTCCACAGTTCTACTTCAGAACAACAGACGTAACTGGTGTCTGCGAACTTCCAGAAGGAACAGAAATGTGTATGCCTGGTGACCACGTAGAAATGACATGTGAACTGATCCATCCAGTAGCTATGGAGCAGGGACTTCGTTTCGCTATCCGTGAAGGCGGACGTACAGTAGGTTCTGGTGTAGTTAAAGAAATCATCGAATAATTTCTTTGAATTAACATTATTGCAAAATATAAATCCCGGGAAACTAAAGTTTCCCGGGATTTTGGTATCAAAAACATATCTTATGTATCAAAATTAAAAAATCTCTTATCAACCCTTACTATATATCTTCAGAAGAATATGTAAAAAGATGGGAACAAGTGACGTATGAGAAAAAAGCATTTGCAGAAGGGACAGTTGAAACAAAGGCATTGCCAATTAATATTGGCTTAATTGATACATTAATTCAGGAATATTTGATTTGATATAAGATATTATTCTGTGTAGAAAGCATGCCAGAAATAAGTTTTCTAATATACCAAAAGCATGCCGGAGATAAGTTTTCCAATACATCAAAAGCGGGCCGTTAAAAAAGAGAAGATATATATCTTCCCCTTTAACGTATTATACATACAAAAAATATATCTCTTTTATCCCTGATAAGGATTCACATGCACCATAATATGCTTTACCTTCGGAAATTCATTTTCAATAGCATCATGTGCTTCCTCAGCAATCTCATGTGCCTCATTCAGTGAGAGGTTTCCGTCAGCACTGATTTCAATATCAACATAGATCTTATTGCCAAATACGCGGGTCTGAAGGAAATCAATACCCATTACACCGGTTTGAGATTCTGCGAGGCGTCTAATGGCATTTTCTGTATCAATATCACAAGAATGATCTACCATTTTATCTATTGCATCCTTGAAAATATCCAAAGCTGCTTTCGCAATAAAGAAACAGATGATCAGGCTCGCAATCGGATCAAGAATAGGAAATCCCATGCGGGCCCCTGCAATACCGATCAAAGCACCTATGGAAGAGAGTGCGTCGCTTCTGTGATGCCAGGCGTCGGCCATTAGTGCACTGGAATCGATTCGTTTGGCATTGATTCGAGTATACCAGTACATGGCTTCCTTCGTGACGATGGAGATCAAAGCAGCTATAAGTGCAAGCTGTCCGGGGATGGCGAGAGATTCATAATTTCCACCTATAATATTCTGAAGAGCCTCTGCTCCTATTGCGAGTCCGGTGAATAGAAGCACCACGGACAGTATAATGGCAGCGACGCATTCGAAGCGCTCATGACCATAAGGATGTTCTTTGTCGGAATCTCTGGCGGATAATTTCACTCCTATAATTACGATAATGCTGCTGAACACATCGGAAGCCGAGTGAATTGCATCGCTGACCATCGCGCCGGAATGTGCGAGGATACCTGCCAGAAGCTTAAAAGCCGAGAGGATAAAATTGCCGATAATACTTACCATAGTTACCTTTGTCGCGACTGCTTCGAAATAATCAGAAGAAGACGGCTCGGAAAGATTTGTGTTGTTTGTTCCCATAAAAGTTACCTCCTGTTAATAAAGTATGATAGCTCTATGTCACTTGCTTGATTGTCGAAGGGTGTTTCTTCGTATATGAAGTGGGGAGAAAATGAGATGTCATAGAAAAAATATGACCATGTAATAAAAAAACACCCACGAACCCAGTAAAAGCAACTACTGTCCCGCGGATGCGTTATCCACTGCCACTTATGTGACCCGGCTCCCTTGGCATATGCCACGGCCTGCTCAGTTTGTACTGTAGATTAATATGCAGTGCAAAGAGTATTGAAGATAATATAGCAAAATATAGGAGAATTGTCAAGCAAAAAACGTGTATATACTTGAACTGCGAAATTTTTTATAATACAATCAATTGTATTAAGCATTTAATAATCACGGGAGTATAGTAAGAACGATGATACACTTGTATTTGGCAGACATAGAGGATCTGGAGAAGATAAATGATATAGAAGGTGCGCTGAAACTTTTGACGGAGGAACGCAGAAGAAAGTACCTAAAACTCAGAAATGAAAAGGCGAGGAGAGAATGCCTGGCTGCCGGGCTCCTTTTAAGAAAGGTGCTCGAAATACATGGAGTGGATTTGAAAACGGTGCATACAAATGATGACGGGAAACCGGAGGCAGAAGGAATCTGCTTTAATCTGTCGCATTCTGGAAATGTTGTGATATGCGCTGCCTCAAAGGATAATGTAGGATGTGATATCGAGAAGATCGGAAGTGCACCGAAGCGGGTTGCAGAGCGGTTTTTCTGTGAAGATGAAATCGACTGGATCGAGAGTTTTGCGAATGAAGACAAAAATCGGGAATTCTTTCGAATCTGGACGATGAAAGAAAGTTATTTGAAAATGACTGGCGAAGGACTTCGGACAGCATTGAACAGTTTCCGGGTATTTCCGGATATCTTGAAGATTTCCAGAGAAGGAAATATGCAGCCTTGTCTGATGAAAGAATATAAATATTCCGGATATCAGATTACCGTATGTGCAATGGAAGAAGAATTCGCGGAGCAAATCATGCGGGTTGCTCTCCTTTGAAAAGATTGAATTGAAGGAAAGGGTAAAACAATGGAAGAAAATGATGAAAAAAAGGTGGAAAAAGAAAGAGATAAAATCATGATTATCGGAGCATCGATTCTTGATGTGATGGTCAGACCTGCAGACAGACATGTATTTGAAACGGGATCGAGTGCTGCAGAAGATATCAGCATATCCTTTGGAGGAGATGCACTAAATGAAGCGACTGTTCTAGCGTCTCTCGGTAAGAAAGTGAGTTTGCAGACCCTGATCGGGGAAGATGCAGAGGCCGGAATGATCAGAAGGCATTGTACAGATATGGGAATTGCTTTACAGACGAAGAATAAGTATGAAAATGTAAAAACAGGAGTAAATGTCGTGCTTGTGCAGGAAAATGGAGAACGGAATTTCCTCACGAATAAGAATGGGAGCCTTCGGAAGCTTACAGTGGAAGATCTGGATATTCCATTTCTCGATGATATCGGAATTCTATGTTTTGCCAGTATTTTTGTATTTCCTGAGATCGGGAATCGTGAATTAGAGTATATTTTCAGGACGGCAAAAGAGCAGGGGATTCTGGTGTGTGCAGATATGACGAAAAGAAAATTTGGAGAAAGTCTGGAGGATGTAGCGGATGCGCTTGGTTATGTGGACTATCTGATTCCCAATGAAGAAGAAGCGTGTCTCCTTACGGGAGAGAACTCTGCGGAACTGTCTGCTGAACGTTTTATAGAAGCGGGAGTCGGCTGCGTTATTATCAAATGTGGATCGAGAGGATGCTACATCAGAACCAGAGAGAGGAAAAAACATATTGAAGCAGTGCGGGACGTGAAATGCATCGACACGACTGGAGCCGGTGACAGCTTTACGGCGGGATTTCTCTATGGATTGTCGGAACAATGGGAAATTGAGAAATGTGCTGAATTCGCCAATCAGTGCGGAGCCAATGCGGTTCAGGTGACCGGTGCAGTTAATTGGTGTATTTAGATACATTAAGCAACATAATGTTTTCAATAACCTCTTATGTATAGTAGAATATATTAAGAGGAGCATTGAAAAGATGAAGAATATTTTTATGGAGAATCAAAAAGAAATTACATTTGAAGAGTATATGGCATATAAGAAGGATGGAAGGGAGAATCTGGGGGATAACCTTCCTGTAGCTGTTTACCGTATGCTGGAGTATTCTCTTAGAAGCACGCTTATTGAGGAGTATGGAAAGGAAACGCAGATCAAGATTTTCCGGAAAGCGGGTTATCAGGCCGGTACATTTTTTGCGAAGAATTATCTGAATTGCGATTTGCCTTTGGAACGTTTCCTTGGAGATCTGCAGACACAGATGGAGACTATGAAAATAGGTGTACTTCTGGTAGAAGGTGTAAACAGTGATGATGGAACAATTATGCTGACTGTTTCGGAAGATGCTGACTGTTCAGGACTGCCTCTTTTGGGAGAAACAGTATGTAATTATGATGAAGGGTTTATTGCAGGAATTTTAAGTGAATATACAGAAAAAAATTATAAAGCACAAGAGATTGACTGCTGGGCGACAGGAGAAAGAGTATGCCGTTTCAGAGCGGAACCCCTGGAAAAATAGAAGGGAACGGATAAAATGGAAGATAAAAACAGTGTACTCCTGTTCGAATATCTTAGAAGTATCTTGTATGATTCGGAGATAAATAGGCTGGATATAGATCAATTGGATGAACCGTTCCAGAAGCTTGGCAAGGGGATGCAGTATCTCCAGGAAGCAGTGGAGGAAATGTTGCGGTATTCGGCGGATTTGTCATGTGGAAATCTTTCCGGGCCGTACCCCTCAAGAAAGAATTTTTTGTGTGTAAATTTAAAAAATCTACATGCAAATCTGAATCATCTTACATGGTAGGCGAAACAAGTGGCTGCGGGAGATTATTCCCAGCATGTTTCTTATCTTGGGGAATTTTCGGAAGCCTTTAATACAATGATAGAACAGCTTCGGGAAAGAGAAAATCTGCTTATGAAAAAAGCGGAAATGGCTGAAAATTATAATCGACTTCTGATTGAACTGACACATTCTCGTCAGGAATGTATTATGGTGGTTGATGCACATTCGGGAGAGATCGTATATTGTAATAAGTCTAAGAACGGAGACGGTGAGTTCGCGGAAGGAAAATGTAGTACCTGCTGTGGTTGTGAACAACGACTGACAATTCATGATGAAATATTGAAGTGGAAAGATACAGAGAAAAAAATATCAAGAAATGATTCGGATAAATATACTGTTTGGGAAAAAGAAGACAGTGAAGGACGAATCTATCAAATAACAACCTATGCTATTGAATGGAAGGAAAAAGAGGTATACGTACATATTATTACTGATATTACCGAAAGTCGCAGAAAAGGTATGATCTTGGAAGATAAGGCTTATCGTGATCCAGGGACAGGACTTTATAATAGGCGGTATTTTGAAGAGGGAACAGCTTACGTTGTGCTATATCGATATTGATGGACTGAAATATGTGAATGATAAATATGGACATCTTGAAGGCGATAATTATATTGCGATGATTGTAGCCGCAATCAAGAATAAAGCAAAATATATACGGGTGTAGCTTTTGGGGCTGCACCCGATATTTTTTCCTTTATTGCGCCTCATAAGTGGCCTTTGCATTCCGGATAAGCATGTTGAACTTATCAGCATCCCAGGCTGCACGTCCTGTGAAAAGTCCGTCAATGGAAGGCTGTACAATCAGTTCGTTTGCATTTCCCGGATTTACGCTCCCGCCGTAAAGAACCGGAATCTCATCAGCTGCTTCGCCGAAAATCTCCCGCAGACAGTTCTTGATGACTTTGTGCATTTCTTCCGCATAATCTGCGCTCGCCGGCGTCCCGTTTACGCCGATGGACCATACTGGTTCATAAGCAACCCAAATATTATTTGCTTGTTTGGCCGGAACATCATGGAATCCGATTTTAAGTTGTGTGCGGAGCACTTCTGCGCTGATGCCGAATTTTTTTTCTTCTGCAGTTTCACCGATGCATAACAGTGTGGTGAAACCATGATTCAGGGCGGCTTTTACTTTTTTGTTCTCTTCTACGTCTGTTTCTCCGAAAACATGGCGTCTTTCAGAATGGCCAATCATTACCAGATCCAGGCCAAGCTCTTTCAACATAAGAGGAGAGATCTCACCGGTAAATTGTCCCTGGTCTTCCCAGCTCATGTTCTGTGCACCGAGTTTTACATATTTACGATCGACTTTGCTGGTTGCGCTTTCCAGTGTTGTGTAGGACGGGATGATAAATAATTCAATCCTAAAGATCTTGATTTGTTAAACAAAATGAAAAACCTTCCGGACGGACTGGTTATCATCCCACTGGTAATTGCTGTACTGCTTGCGACATTTGTATCACAGGTATTCCAGATCGGTGGATATGTAACAGCGTTGTTCTACGAAGGAAATGCATGTATGATGGGATTCTTCCTTATTGTATGTGGTTCAACAATTAACATTAAACAGGTAGGTATGCCGCTTTACAAAGGTGTTGTACTGACAGGTATCAAATTTGTGCTTGGTGTACTTCTCGGTCTGGCAGTTGGTAAAATCTGCGGACCTACAGGATTCCTTGGCATTACTCCATTCGTTATGATCGCAGCGATTACAAACTCAAATGGTTCCCTTTATATCTCACTGTCTTCACAGTTTGGTAATGCAACAGATACAGGAGCAATCTCCATCCTGTCTCTGAACGACGGACCGTTCTTCACACTGGTAGCTCTTGGCGCAACAGGACTTGCATCCATTCCGTTCAAGTCTCTGGTTGCAACATTGATTCCGATTCTGATCGGATTTATCTGGGGTAACCTTGATGCCGGATTCAGAAAAGCATGCGCAACCGCACAGCCGATCGTTACATTCTTTATGACAATTTCAATTGGAGCTAAGATGAATGTTAAGACGATCCTCACAGCAGGAGCTTCCGGTATCGTACTTGGTCTTATCTCTGCTGCAACAGCTGTTATTTTCTTCTTCGTATTCAATCTTCTTCTTCCGAAGAAGGAAAGAAATGCTATGGGCGCAGCAGTTGGTACAACCGCTCTGAACTCTGCGATGACTCCGGCAGCCGTTGCAGAAGCTGACCCATCCATGGCAGGATATGTAGATATGGCTACAGCACAGTGCGCAACCGCGTCTATCATTACACTGTTCCTTGCACCGTTTATTACCGCATTCTTTGATAAAATGATGCAGAAGAAACAGCTTGGTATCTACTCACCGGAAGGCTGGGCACACGAGAAGGTAGTGAAAGCTGAATAGTTTGAAATGAAATTTACAGAATAGAAAACGAAAATATTTGTTATAATGGTGGTAAAAAAGTCCTCTTGTGTGTTACAATACAAGAGGACTTTCTGACGTTGCCATGCATACGACAAAAAGATCTGCCAGATCTTTTTGAACGGAATATAATTTTTGCCGGACGGTATGAAAGTTTCCGGTATATGGAGGGACGAAAATGAAAGAAAAAATAACAGTCAAAATGACGGACAAGTATTTGTTTGATTTTACACTTTACCATACGTATTCTAAATTTGCCGGTTTTCTGACGAATGTATTGGGAGCGGCGATCGCGTTCATGGGTATTATCATGTGGATCATGGGGAAAGCAAAGGGCTTGAACGTGCTGTTTTATTTTGTGGCGGCGGCGATTTTTATCGCATATACACCTCTGCTCCTGAGATTCCGGGCTAAAAAGCAGGTGCAGGAGATTGAGCAGTATCGTGAACCAAATGAGTTTACCTTTGATGAAGAAGGAATTACGGTTGAATGGAAAGGGAAGGTTCGGAATTATCCTTGGGAGAAGACTGTCAGGGTAGTTGCAGCGCCCAAAACGATTGGGTTTTATTATGATGAGAATCAGGCTTTGATCGTTCCAAAAGAGGATTTCAAAGACCGATTCGTGCCAATTATGACGATGGTAACGCAGCATGTGCGTCCGGGATGTGTGCGGCTTAGATAGAAGATATAGAGGTGGATTTTCAAAATGATGCAGGAAAGGCGGAATGCCATTTTACAGGAACTGAATGAGTATGGTAAGGTGAAAGTTGCTGATTTGAGTAAGAAGCTTGAATGCTCTGAAGTAACAATACGGAATGATATTAAGAGTATGGATAAGGAAGGTCTTCTGAAAAGGACCCATGGAGGAGCAATCAGACTGGATGAGAAAGTGCAGAGAAAATATTCTGCGGAGAGTATTTATCGGAACACGGAAAAGAAACGCCAGATCGCTGCCTGTGCATATGCGTATATCGAGGATAGAGATACCATTATTATCGATGATACATCCAGCAGTTTTTATCTTGCTTTATATATTAAAGAGCATCCTGAGAAAAGGATTGCTGTTGTGACGAATTCTCTTTTGGTGGGCAACGAGCTGGCCGGGGTGCGTCATGTGGAGTTATATCTGATTGGTGGTCATGTGGGTGGTCATCTGGCAGCAACAATGGGAGAGTCAGCTTTACAGAATATGGAACAGTTCCATGTGGACAAAGGATTTATAGGAGTCCACAGTATCAATTTTGATGTAGGTCTTACCTCCATCGCGACTCCTCAGATGCAGGTGAAACGGGCGATCTTGAAGGCGGCTTCCCAGGTGTATGTACTTGCTGACAGCAGTAAGTTCGGAGGGGGATATGTATCGGTGATCTGTCCGGTGAAGCAGGTGTATAAGATTATTACTGATGCGCAAATTGGAAAAGAATATGTCCGAAAAGCGGAAAGAGAGCAGATTCCGCTGGTTGTTGCGAGTACGAAATATGAAATATAACAGAATAATAAAGGGAAGATTTCTTGCGCGGCCGAACCGCTTTATTGCTCATGTGGAGATAAACGGGTGTGAAGAAATCGTGCATGTCAAAAACACTGGGCGATGCGCGGAGCTGTTCTGCAAAGGCAGCGAAGTCTTTGTTCAGGAATCGGATAATCCGCAACGTAAAACACGTTGGGATCTGATTGGAGTTGTGAAAGACGGGAAAATGGTGAATGTGGATTCACAGATTCCGAACCGTGTGGTTCAGGAGTGGATCGAACAGGGACATTTATTTGAAAATGTCAGAATGGTTCGTCCGGAGACGACCTACGGGAATTCCCGATTTGATTTATATGTAGAATATGATAATAAAAAGGCATTTGTCGAAGTGAAAGGCGTGACGCTGGAAGAAGATGGTGTCGTGCGGTTTCCTGACGCGCCAAGCGAACGGGCGGTGAAGCATGTAGAGGAACTGATACACGCTGTTCAGGAAGGATACGAGGCATATGTCTTTTTTGTGATACAAATGAGAAATGTCCGTTATTTCACACCAAACAGGGATACGCATCCGGCTTTTGCGGATGCGCTGGCGCGGGCAAAAAATGCCGGGGTTCAGATCCTTGCATATGACTGCCGGGTTGGATACGATTCGATCGAAATTGCCGAAGAGGTTCCGGTGGTATTGGAGAATCCGGAATTGTATGAGATGACGGTGCCACTGGTCTCGTGGTATCGTGAAAATCACAGAGAACTTCCCTGGCGTCAGAATGTCAGTGCATATCGTGTCTGGGTTTCGGAGATCATGTTGCAACAGACACGGGTGGAGGCTGTAAAACCATATTTTGAACGGTTTTTGAAGGCGTTTCCGACGGTAAAGGAATTGGCCCAGGCTGATGAGGATCAGCTTCTTAAGATGTGGGAGGGGCTTGGATATTATAATCGTGTGAGAAATATGCAGAAAGCGGCCAAAGTGATTATGTCGGAATATCAGGGGATTTTTCCGTCCGAATATGATCAGATACGTGATCTGCCCGGAATAGGCAATTACACGGCAGGTGCGATTGCATCATTTGCATTTGGTATACCCAAAGCTGCTGTTGACGGAAATGTTCTGCGGGTTGTATCCAGAATGATGGCGAGTGAAGAAGATATTATGAAGGCATCTGTTCGAAAAAACATGGAGCAAATGCTGGAACAGGTGATTCCGGCGGATGCGGCGTCTGACTTCAATCAAGGATTGATTGAGCTTGGAGCAACAATCTGCGGACCGAACGGAGAACCCAGATGTGATATCTGTCCGCTTGCGTCTTTGTGCCTGGCTTATAAAGAAGGATGCCAGGATCGGCTCCCAGTCAGGAAAAAGGCGAAGGAGCGAAGAATCGAAGAAAGAACAATCCTGATTTTTCAGGATCTGGAGACAGTGGCAATCCGGAAACGTCCGAAGAACGGATTGCTTGCGGGGATGTATGAATTCCCGAATGTCGAAGGAAGGCTTTCGATGGATGAGGTGATTGCCTACAGTAAGAAAATCGGATTGATGCCGGTTCATGTGCAGAAACTTGCGGATGCAAAGCATATTTTCAGTCACGTAGAATGGAGAATGACCGGGTATCACATTCAGGTTGATGAATTGGAAAAAAACTGTACAGAGTCGATGATCTTTTTGAATCCGAAGGAAGTGCAGGAGAAATACTCCATGCCGGCAGCGTTTGAGGCCTACACTTCCTATATGAATATCCAGCTTGGACAGAAGAAATATGGAGTCGAATTATAGAAGAAGAGCTTTGATCAACATGTAAATCTGTTGCTCAAAGCTCTTTTATTATATGCACTATATAGTAGGCTGTGCCAACGCAGGCGCTTTTACCTGTTCTGGGATATAAACAAATTGGTAAATGAAATAAATCATTACAATTGCGGCAATTACATCGACTACTGAATGTTGCTTTAGGAACATAGTGGAAAGAACGATGGAAACTGTTAACACCAGAGAACCATTCTGTACCCACTTGTATTGACGCAGCTTCTGGCTGTTACGGATTGCGATATAGCAGCCGATGGAATTATAAACATGAAGACTTGGCAATACATTCGTTGATGTGTCTGCTCTATAAATGAATCGAACCAGATCAACAAAAATGTTATCCCGTGCAAAAGTGGAAGGGCGTAAATTGAGTCCGTTTGGAAAAATGGTACAAATTATTAAAAATAAAGTCATCCCAGTTATAAGAAGGGTACAGATTCTGTAAAAACCCTGCTTATCTGTAAAAAAGAAGTAAAGTACAGTACCGGAAACATATACAAACCACAACAAATAAGGAATAATGAATATTTCAATAAAAGGAATATAATCATCGAAAACAGAGTGAATCACAAAATAATTGGAGGTTACATGTTTCTCAAGCCATGAAAACCAGGGCATATAGATGAAACCATATAAAAAAACCCAGGCATGATGGTACTTATCAAATAATTCTTTTATATTTATTGTAAGACGTTTCACTGGAAACTCCTCCTTTCTTTAATCTTCGGTCATTATAACATTATTCGTTTTCATCTACAATATTCTTCATAAAACCTTCATATTTTTTTAGAAAATCCTTCGAAAATGTACATATCATATTTCTGCTGAGCCTGGTTATAAGTTTTGGGATTACGCAATGTCCAGACGGCAATTGGAATGCGATAAAGGTGTTGATTTAACCATACACCAAGATTTGAGGTGTCTGCCATTTTGTAGGAAATAAAATCTGGATGACAGAACATGTTTGTCAGTAAATGCTGCACGAAAAAACGTGCCAAATAAGGGCTTTCTGGATTAGTTTTTGTAAGTGAGGATGAAAGCTGTCCGCGAAGGATATCAGGTGCATTTTTAAAAAACCAGCGTACTCCAAGGCTATTAAAAGACTGAATTAAAACAGGTCCGTTGTAAGTTCTAAGTAGTTTCAGCGTATAATTACAAAGACGAGTATCTGTTGAAGGAAGCTTTAGTTCAATCAGAAGAGGAACACGGCCGTTTACGTAATTCAAAACATCTGAAAATAGAGGAATATGCTCTGAAGTCCCTTGTAATCGAAGAGATCGTAACTCTTCATAAGAGGAATTTTCTATTGTGCCGGGAACATGACAAATCCGATCTAATGTTTCATCGTGGAAAACAACAATTTGATTATCGCGTGTCAGATGGATATCCAGTTCAATGGCAAGATTGTTATTTAATGCTTCGCGGAAAGCAGCCATGGAATTTTCCGGAATGAGCTTATCTGCACTGTGCAGGCCTCTATGTGCATAATCACGCTGAAGAAAAGGTTTCATTTCTTTTCGGCGTAAAAAATTCGGCATAATCATAATAAGATAAAACGTTAATAATAAAGAGAGAACAATTAATATTTGTAACATTTAGAAATCTCCTTATAAAACTGGTTATGGTACAAGTATTTGTAATGAGTCTGATTCGAGCATCCATTCTAATTCCGATTCTGCAGGAAAGGGTTCACCGTCTGAATGAAGTACTAAAGGAACATCGACTTTTACATTCGCATGTTTAAAACGATAAATATGTACACCTTTCATGTGAGTGTGTTTACCTGAAAAAACCGTAGGAAGAATTGTAAGTGCAGCAACTTTCGGAACATCTGCGATAACAATAAGATCCAAAAAATTATCATCAGGTTTTGCAGTCGGACAAAATTTACAGCCGCCTCCTTCAAAAGGGAGGTTCATAGCAGCAGCAAAATAAACCTTTTGAAAATGCAATGTTTTGGTTCCATCTATTAGTAGTTTCATTTTAATGGGGTGCCATCGAAATAACGTTCCTACTGAAAGTGCGACATAACCAAGTTGACCCAGATTGATTCTGTTCAGAATACGCTTGATACGAGATCTGTTTATTTGATGACAGATGGCGGCATCATAACCGATACCTGAACTTACGGCAAAGCGGTGTGACTGATAATGAAAGTTCAGAACGCCGAGGTTAAGAGTGCGCTTATGGGGAGAATGCAGAACGATTTCCAATGCTTTTTCGGGATCAGATGGAATCTGAAGACCTCGTGCGAAATCATTGCCTGAGCCAAGTGGAATATAGCCTAAAGTGGTTTTGTCAAGATAACAGATACCGTTTATTACTTCGTTTATGCTTCCGTCACCACCAAGCACAACCAGAGTATGTTGGTGTCCATCGGATGTGATCTCTTGGGCAATTTTAGTGGCATGACATTTGTATTGTGTAAAATACATTTGATAAGCCACTTGTTCGTCCGCAAGTTTCTGCTCGATCTTTTCCCATACGATTTTTCCAAGACCGGAACGGGCACACGGATTTACGATGAAATGTAACATATAATTAGCACCTCGTTTCATTAAGGAATTGTTGCTTTTATTATATCTTTATTGATTTGTTGTGTAAAGGGAAAGATCAAAATGGAATTGTGTATAAAATGTGTTCTTGCATCAACAAAAACAATGTGATACGATGAAGTGGTATTTATTGAATAGGAGGGGATTTTATGAAATATATAAAACAATTCGGAATTATTTTGATTTTTTCATTTGCAGGTGAACTATTGAATTATTTGATACCATTGCCAATTCCAGCCAGTATTTATGGTATTATTCTCTTATTTTTATGTCTTGAAGTGAAATTGATTCCGCTTGATAAGGTGGAAGAAATAAGTCGATTTATGATAGAAATCATGCCGCTTATGTTTATTCCTGCTGCTGTTGGACTGATGGAATCATGGAATATCATTAAACCTGCCTGGATGCAGTATATTACTGTTACGGTTATTTCAACGATTGGAGTTATGGTTGTAGCGGGAAGAGCAACACAGGCTGTAATACATCGGGATTTACGAAAGAAAGGGGAAAGGTAAAAATGGGATTTTTTGAAAATTCGGTTTTTTTTGGGGTATTGTTAAGTTTGTTAACATATGGAATAGGAAGTCTTATGAAAGCAAAACTAAAACTGCCAATTTTTAATCCATTATTAATCTCAATCCTTTTGTCTGTTTTAATACTGGTTGTGTTTCGAATTGATTATTCGACTTATTATGAAGGGGCAAAATATCTGAGTTATCTGTTGACACCGGCTACAATTTGTCTTGCCGTACCATTGTATGAACAGATGGAGCTTTTGAAGAAAAATTGGAAAGCTATTTTTGGGGGGATTTTTGCGGGAGTACTTACAAGCCTTGGAATTATATTAGCAATGGCATTATTATTTAAATTCAGCCATGAAGAGTACGTTACTTTTCTCCCGAAATCAATAACGACAGCCATTGGAATGGGAGTTTCGGAAGAATTGGGAGGATATGCATCCATTACGGTTGCAATCATAATTATTACAGGTGTTGTGGGTAATATCTGTGCAGACACTGTTTGTAAACTGTTTAAAATAACGGATCCTGTTGCGAAAGGAATTGGTATTGGTACAGCTTCTCATGCTATTGGTACGGCAAAAGCTATGGAGATGGGAGATGTAGAAGGGGCTATGAGTAGTCTTTCTATAGTTGTATCAGGGATTTTAACTGTGATTGCTGCGTCGGTTTTTGCGCAGTTTTTATAATGATGTTATAAGAATGCCCTCCGTTAAAACGGAGGGCATTGTATTTAGTAATTATAATCTCAGATTAATTCCCGCGCGGCATCTCCCATGCATTATGGTCTGTATGGAGAAGCATATGAGCTTTATGAGAACATGGTTTTTCCATATAATCTTCATAGAGCTTCAGAACATCTGGGTTCTCGTGTGAGAAACGGATCTTGGAATGCTCATCCAGGAAGTACAGATTCTTTCCACGCTCATGTGCAAGTTCTTCGCCGTCGTGGATCGGCTGGCCACCGCCGCCTACACATCCGCCAGGACATGCCATAACTTCTACAAAGTCATAATGCACTTCGCCGTGTTCGATTGCTTCGATCAGTTTTCTGGTATTGCCAAGTCCGCTGACAACAGCAGCACGTACGGTTGCGTCTCCGAGTTTAACTTCTGCTTCGATGACACCTGTTCCGAAAGCAGGGCTTCTTACGATCTTGAATGCGTCTGGTTCAGGATTACGTCCAGTTACCAGATAATGAGCGGAACGAAGAGCAGCTTCCATTACACCGCCTGTCGCACCAAAGATAACACCTGCTCCTGAGTATTCCTTCATGAGCGGATCACACTCACGGTCAACCAGAGTCTTTGGATCAATGTGAGCAGAACGGATCATACGCGTCAGTTCGCGGGTCGTAAGAACGATATCCGTGTCGTGTCCTGCATATTCTTTGTAGAACAGTTCCATATTGCTTTCGCCCTTCTTTGCCACACACGGCATGACAGAAACGGTGAAGATATCTTCGGGAGCCACTCCGATGGACTCTGCAAAGTATGTCTTCATAACGGCACCAAACATCTGCTGCGGGGATTTCGCACTGGATAACTGTGGAACCAGATGCGGATACTGGGATTTGATGAAACGAATCCAGCCAGGACAGCATGATGTGAACATCGGACGAAGCTTCAGTTCGCCTTTGGTAAATCTTTCAAGGAACTCGGTTCCTTCTTCCATAATTGTAAGATCGGCTGAGAAAGAAGTATCGAATACATAATCAACGCCAAGTCTCTTAAGAGAATCCATAATCTTTCCGACTGTAGCCTCTTCGAGCGGAAGGCCAAGTGCCTCTCCCCATGCTGCACGCACAGCAGGAGCAACCTGTGCAACAACTACCTTCTTCTTATCTGCAATAGCATCCCATACTTTTTCTGTGTCATCGCGTTCGCGAAGAGCACCTACCGGACAATGGGTGATACACTGTCCGCACAATGAACAGGATACTTCTGTAATCTTTTTATTGTTTGTTACATTGATTGTGGTTCTGGAACCGGTACTTGTCACATCCCAGATATGTAAATCCTGAATCTTATCGCAAACCTGAATACAACGCATACACTTGATACATTTCTTCGGATCGCGAATCAACGGGAAGTCTTTATCCCATGGGAAATCTTCCAGACGCTGTTTGAACGGAATATCCAGAATGTTCAGGTCATTGGCCAGAGTCTGGAGTGCACAGTTACCGCTGCGGACACATGATGAGCATGTTCCGTCATGCTGAGACAGAATCAGTTCCACATTTCTGCGTCTTGCTTTACGAACCTTCGGGCTGTTGGTATAAAGAACCATGCCTTCTTTTACAACGTTATTACAAGAAGTGATCAGTTTATCCATGCCTTCAAGCTCTACAAGACAGACACGGCATGCTGCGATTTCGTTGATGTCTTTCAAATAACAGAGCTTAGGGATCGGGATGCCGGCACTTGCTGCGGCTTCCATGATTGTTGTACCCTCGGGTACAGATATTTGTTTATTATCAATTGTAATGTTTACCATAATTTTTCCCGGCCTCCTTTGAAGCTGCCGTAGCCGAAGTGGTCGCAGCGCAGACATCTGCTGGCTTCCTGTTTTGCTTCTGCTTCGGTCATACAGTTTTCTACACCGTTGAAGTCACAGACACGTTCGCAAGCTTCACGTTCGGTCATGTTGACTCTTCCGCACGGCGGGCGGTCGTCGAGACGAGCTTCCGGAATCTCAACATCACAGCTGATTACGTGATGGAATCCGAGATATTCGTCAATATTTGCAGCTACTACTTTGGCAGCAGCAATTGCTTTGATTACAGATGCAGGACCTGATGCACAGTCACCACCGGCAAATACGCCTGGGATATTATCAAATCCGCCGTATTTCTGCGTGCTGATCTTACCGCGCTGTACAGGAACACCTGCTTCTTCGAAATGCTGGTATTCAATATCCTGTCCGATTGCTACGATCAGAGTTTGGCACGGAATAAATATATCCGGCTCTCCGGTCGGGCGTACACTTGCACGGCCGTCCTTGATCTTACTGATCATCTGAGGAGTTACATAAATACCTGTTACATGTCCGTTCTCATCGGTTGCGATGCGTGACGGAGCCATCAGGGTCTGAACTTCGATTCCTTCTGCAACAGCACCCTCAATCTCAGCCGGAAGAGCAGTCATATCTGCAACACGGCGACGATAAACGATGCTAACTTTCTTGGCACCGAGACGTTTTGCAGTACGTACAGCATCCATAGAAACGTTTCCGCCTCCGATGACAGCAACTTCCTGTCCGGTAAGATCCGGATTCTGTTCTTTTCCGACATCACGAAGGAACTGAACTGCGGAAAGAACACCTTCAGCATGTTCACCTTCGATACCAAGCTTCTTATCGGTACTTGCACCGATCGTGATAAGTACGGCATCATACTCTTCGCGAAGGCTCTGAATGGTCATATCTTCACCGATTCTTTTGCCGTAGATTACTTCCACACCGGTCTCGAGAATTGCATTGATATCATCATCAAGACGATCTTTCGGAAGACGATAGTTCGGAATGCCATAGCGGAGCATACCGCCGAGCTTCGGAAGCATCTCGAACACGGTTGTCTGGTGACCCATAAGCTGCAGATAATAAGCCGCACTTAAGCCGCCCGGACCTCCGCCTACGATAGCAACACGTTTGCCGGTTGACGGTCCGCACTTCGGAGGCGGTACCTTTCCGGCATAGTCAGCAGCCATTCTCTTAAGACCACGGATATTGACAGCATCATCCACAATATTACGACGGCAGCGTGCCTCGCATGGATGTTCACAGATAAATCCACAGGTAGTCGGGAACGGATTGTCCTTACGAATCAGGCGGATCGCATCTGCATAGCGTCCTTCTCCAACCAGAGCGATATATCCAGGAATATCAACATGAGCCGGGCAAAGAGATACACACGGAACCGGCTGTGAGTAATGGCATGTACATCTCCCCTGATGCACATGTTCTTCGTAATCTTCACGGCAGCCGATCAGGCTCTTGTAAACCATATGTGCTGCTTCATAGCCAATCGCACAGTCAGCACCTTCCATGATTGATACTGCGAGCTCTTCCATAAGATCAAGCGTATCCATCGTTGCATCGCCGTTCATAACATCTGTCAGCAGGTTCTTCAGCTGCCACAGACCGATTCGACACGGAACACATTTTCCACAGGTGTGTGTATGACACATCTCAAGAAATGCACGTGTCATGTCCACCGGACAAAGTCCCGGAGGACTGGATTCGATTCTGCGTTCCAGATCTTTGTAAAGCCCTTCAATGACAAGCTGGGCACGATCCGGAGCAGAAATTTCAAGTCTACTCATAGTTCTTTTCTCCTTTAAATATAAAATGATGTTGGGGGCATAAGCCTATGGCATCTGCTTGGCCTTTTCTATCGATTTAATTTATAAGCAGACGTCATAAAACTGAACATTCTATAAATACATTGTACTAAAATTAAAACAATTTAGCAAGCTAAGTTAAAATATAGTCAGGATGGATAAAAATATAACAATGTGGTGGATTCTTTGATTTTAAATCATATCTTTTTTTGCTGAAATATGGTATTCTAAAAATAAAAATAACCTCGGCGTAGGGGATTTGAAGAAAGGGCGGATGGAATGATGAAAATAACAGATTTTGGGGCAACCGTGAATGGTGATGAGACGAAGCTTTATACTTTGACGAATTGTAATAACATGGAGATTTCCGTAACAGACTATGGAGCTGCGCTTACTCAGGTTATCGTGCCGGACAAAGAGGGAAATCTCTGTGATGTGGTTCTCGGCTATGATGAAGCAGCGGAATATGAAGCAGGCGGACTTTTCCTGGGGGCAACCGTGGGAAGAAGTGCGAACCGGATCGGCGGAGCTTCTATTGAGATTAATGGGAAGATCTATGAACTTGTGAAGAATGATAATGATAATAATCTGCACAGTGGACCGGATTTTTATCATAACAGAGTCTGGGATGTTAAAGAAGCTGAAGAGGATCATGTTACCTTTGTTCTGGAAAGTCCGGACGGAGATCAGGGATACCCCGGAAATCTGCATATAGAAGTAACATACACACTGACAGAGGATAATGCCGTAAAGATTTCTTATTATGGTGTATCGGATGAGGATACCGTGATCAATATGACGAATCACAGCTATTTTAACATGGATGGACATGCATCGGGAGATGTGATGGAACAGGAAGTATGGATCGATGCGGATGCATTTACCCGCGCAGACAAGGAATCCATTCCGACCGGAGAAATTGTTCCTGTTGAGGGGACACCGATGGATTTCCGTACAAAGAAAAAACTTGGACGGGATATCTATGATGATTATGAAGCGTTAAATTATGGTATGGGATACGATCACAACTGGGTTCTGAACAATGATGGTAAATTCGCCAAAGTAGCAGAAATGCATTCGGATGAAAGCGGTATTACGATGGAAGTCTATACGGATTTACCGGGAATGCAGCTTTATACCGGTAACTTTATTATTGATGAAAAGGGCAAAGGCGGTGCGATCTATCATAAACGGCAGGCGGCATGCTTTGAGACTCAGTATTTCCCGGATGCAATCCACAAAGAGAATTTCCCGGGACCGATCTGCAGAAAAGGAGATACCTACAAGACAACCACAATGTACAAATTTGTGTAGCACTATAGATATAATCTATATATTGGCTTTATATATCAAAATAACTGATTTGCTTTTTGCGTTGATACGAGATACAATAAAGACACAAAGAGGTAGCCAATACCAATAATTGCAAAATTCCCTTCTAAAATTAAAAGACCTTTCAGGAACGCTTGCCTGAAAGGTTTTTTGCATGCAAGAGAATATCTTTTTTACAGAAAATGTGTTATTCTAAAATTGCTAAGAGTTTCTGCTGAAATAGCTTATAGATATGATCTATATATAGAGGGGTTATATTAAAATTACTGATTTGATTTTTGCATTGATACGAGATACAATAAAGACACAAAGAGGTAGCCAATACCAATAATTGCAAAATTCCCTTCTAAAATTAAAAGAGCCTTTCAGGAACGCTTGCCTGAAAGGTTTTTTGCCATATAAAAATAAATGGAGGAATGGTAATGAAAAAATACGTAATGGCACTGGATCAGGGCACCACAAGTTCGCGCTGTATCTTATTTGACAAGCAGGGCAATATCTGCAGTATGGCACAAAAAGAATTTAAGCAGATCTATCCTCAGCCCGGTTGGGTAGAACATGATGCGATGGAGATCTGGGCATCGCAGCTCTCCGTTGCAGCGGAAGCGATCAGCAAGATCGGTGCATCGGGGACTGAGATTGCTTCGATCGGAATCACGAATCAGAGAGAAACAACGGTCGTATGGAACAGGCATACCGGAAAACCGGTATATCACGCGATCGTGTGGCAGTGCAGAAGGACGGCAGACCGGATCGAAAGACTGGTGGAAGACGGGCTCTCTGATTATGTTCATGAGACAACAGGCTTAATACCGGATGCGTATTTCAGTGCTTCGAAGGTGGCGTGGATCCTGGATAACGTCGAAGGAGCAAGGGAAGAAGCAGAGGCGGGAGATCTGCTGTTCGGTACGATCGATACCTGGCTGATCTGGAACCTGACGAAAGGAACTGTACATGTTACTGATTATACCAACGCTTCCAGGACGATGATGTTCAATATTCATGATCTTTGCTGGGATGAAAAAATACTGGAATATTTCCGGATTCCGAAATCCATGCTCCCGGATGTGAAACCGTCCAGCCATATCTACGGATATACAGAAGGAAGCGTATTGGGAGACAGTATCCCGATCGCAGGGGCAGCAGGTGATCAGCAGGCTGCACTTTTCGGACAATGCTGTTTCACGGCGGGAGATGTGAAGAATACATACGGGACCGGATGCTTCCTCCTGATGAATACGGGGGAAAAGGCGGCAGCCTCCCGGAACGGTCTTCTTACAACGATAGCAGCCAGTGTGGAAGGAAAAGTCCAGTATGCGCTGGAAGGCAGTGTGTTCGTGGCCGGCGCGGGAATCCAGTGGCTCCGTGATGAGATGAGGATGATTAAGAATGCCGCGCAGTCGGAAGAATACGCCATGTCAGTAAAAGACACGAATGGAGTCTATATTGTACCGGCGTTTACTGGTATTGGAGCACCATATTGGAATCAGTATGCCAGAGGAACCATTGTCGGAGTTACAAGGGGATGCAGTAAGGAACATTTTATTCGGGCAATGCTTGAATCTATGGCTTATCAGACAAAAGACATTCTTGATGTGATGGAACAGGAATCCGGCGTGAAGATCACAAGCCTGAAAGTGGATGGCGGCGCTTCCATGAATAATTTCCTGATGCAGTTCCAGTCCGATATTCTGGACGTGGATGTACTGAGGCCGGAATGCGTCGAGACAACTGCCCTGGGTGCTGCGTATCTGGCCGGAATTGCTGTCGGATATTGGGAAAATACGGACGATATCCGCGAAAACTGGGCACTTTCCAGAACATTCTGTCCTGAGATGACGGGCGAAACCAAAGAAAAACTGGTGAAGGGATGGAAGAAAGCTGTGAAATGCGCGCTGGTGTGGGCAGAAGAATAAAGAAGGAGACTGTAGAAAAATCGAAAGTCTTAGAAAGGAGGAGGTGTGACCCGAATGGGGCACGCCTCCCAATAACGTCTTTTATAAAAACGTTTTTCTAAAATATCCCATCCAGATAATGCCCCAGTGAACGCCGGATATTTCCTTCAAAATCTGTATCTCCGTTATGGAGACACCATTCAAATACATTTCCGATGACCAGCATACGGATATCGGTACAAATATCCTCAAGGGGGATGGTGGGCGTTACAATACCGGCATCGATTGCTTTTTGGAGATAGTGCTCCACCGTAATAATCGGATAAGGGCGTTCCGTGCGTATACTGGGATTCAATGCCTGATTCTTCGGGGTATAATAATTGGCCATGAATTCCACACCGAGTTCGCGGCAGTATTCGGCATAATTTAGATATACATGAATAATGGCAATTTTTGCTTCTTCTGCATCTTCAGGCGGCTCCAGAAGATCCGGATTGATGCTTGGCTGCTCTTCTATATAATATGAAAGCAAATCGTCTTTCGTCTTAAAATGATGGTAGAAACTTCCGTTAGATACTCCTGCCTCTTCACAGATATTTTTAATAGACAACTGTTCATAGCCCTGTTTTTGAAGTATTGTTTTTGCGGCACGGAAAATTCTGCCTTTTGTTTCTTTGGATTTCAGTTGTTGCTTCGATAGTGGTTCCTTTTCAATATCGCTCATTTCATTACCTCTTACTTTTTATTTCGTGATCAAAAATGACCGTCTCCGTATGTTAGAGTATACCATAATCATTCAGAAATAGCAAGAAAACAGAGTGGACTCTAAAATGTGTGAAAATAAATACAGCACTTTGGGAATCATTTTTTATCTTCACCCATACTCTGACAATTTGCTGAAACGACTTGTAAAAACGCCAAAGTTGTATTTCTATGATACGGGGTTAGTCTGTTATTTGACTCGTTGGAGCAGTGCAGAGACGTTGGAAAGTGGAACTATGAATGGTGCGATTTTGGAAAATTATGTAGTGTCAGAAATAATGAAGACGTATTTAAATAGTGGTAAACAGCCGTTTATGTATTATTATCGGGACAAGGATGCCAAAGAAATTGATGTGATATTAGAACATGATGGGGTCTTGAACCCAATTGAAATTAAAAAAACATCAAATCCCGGAACAAAACTGACGAAAGTATCTGGTTTATTAGATAAAGCATCCACACCTAGGTCAAAAGGAGCAGTTATCTGTATGAAGCCTGCGCTTGGGGCGGTTGATAAAGATAATTATATCGTTCCGATTTGGATGATTTGATTTTTATTATTGCATCATTTTCAGTTATTCGGCGGAGAAAAGGGCGGACGGTCAGCTTTTGATTCTGTTGTGTCCGAAGACGACTTTTGCACTTGTTGGGAGGAAAAAGGCAGCATTTATGGGGCAAACCTGTATTAAGAATGTCGGATATCAGCTCAAAAATGGTATGATTAAAGAAGTGATTTTGAAATAACTGCTGATACTGAAGGAGAAAGAATATTTTGTGCATATGTGATAAATAGCGTCGTGGACAGAGGCCCCGGCGCTATTTTTAGATGATTCGTTGAAAAAATGAAATCATCATGATATGATAAGCAGTAGTGTTTCTGTGCTTTGGCATAAAGAAAGTGAGGATTTATTACATGGACATTAATCAAAAGATTACCGAAGAACTTGGCGTAAAAAGGTGGCAGGTGGATGCCGCGGTCAAGCTGATAGATGAAGGAAATACGATCCCGTTTATTGCACGTTACCGTAAGGAAGCGCATGGTACGCTGGATGATGAGCAGCTTCGTAAATTACATGAAAGACTGATGTATCTCAGAAATCTGGAGGAGAAGAAAGAACAGGTACTTTCCAGTATTGAAGAGCAGGGTAAGCTGACACCGGAACTGAAAGCACAGATTCTGGCGGCAGAGACACAGGTGCTGGTGGATGATCTCTATCGCCCGTATCGTCCGAAGAGACGTACCCGTGCAACCATCGCGAAAGAAAAAGGTCTGGAGCCGCTGGCGGTATATATTTCCCTGCAGAACGCGAAAGGTCCTCTGGAAGAAACGGCAGCAGAGTATATATCAGAGGAAAAAGGAGTGGCAAGTGCTGCGGAAGCAATTGAAGGTGCGAAAGATATTCTGGCAGAATCGATTTCCGATGAGGCGGATTACAGGACGCATATCCGGAATCTGACGGTGAAAAAGGGAATGCTGACCTCTGCGGCAAAGGATGAAAAGGCAGAATCTGTATATGAAATGTACTACGATTTCGCAGAGCCGGTTGCAAAGCTTGCAGGGCACCGCGTGCTGGCATTAAACCGTGGTGAAAAAGAAAAATTCCTGACTGTGAAGATCGAAGCGCCGGAGGAGGATATCATCCGCTATCTTGAGAAAAAGGTTATTCACAAAGACAACCAATACACCACACCTGTATTAAAAGCAGTTGTGGAAGACAGTTATAAGAGACTGATCGCGCCGGCGATTGAGCGTGAGATCCGCAATGACCTTACGGAGAAAGCGGAAGATGGTGCGATTCTCGTATTTGGCAAGAATCTGGAACAGCTTCTGATGCAGCCCCCGATCGTCGGACAGGTCGTTCTGGGATGGGATCCCGCGTTCCGTACCGGATGTAAGTTGGCCGTCGTCGACCCGACCGGAAAAGTAATCGGTACGACGGTTATTTATCCGACAGCGCCGACCACACCGCAGAAGATTCAGGCAGCGAAAGATCTGCTTAAAAAGATCATTCCGAAGTATAATGTGAGCCTGATATCACTGGGCAACGGAACCGCTTCCCGGGAATCAGAGCAGTTTATCGTAGAGCTGCTGAAAGAAATTCCGCAGAAGGTACAGTATGTGATCGTAAATGAAGCAGGTGCATCCGTTTATTCTGCAAGTAAACTGGCAACCGAGGAGTTCCCGAAATTCGATGTCGGACAAAGAAGTGCGACTTCGATTGCAAGAAGGCTTCAGGACCCGCTTGCCGAACTCGTGAAGATCGATCCGAAATCCATCGGTGTGGGACAGTATCAGCATGATATGAACCAGAAGAAATTAAGCGAGGCACTTTCCGGAGTTGTGGAGGACTGCGTAAATAAGGTCGGCGTGGATTTGAATACCGCATCGGCGCCGCTGCTTGCTTATATTTCCGGCATTTCCGGTACTCTTGCGAAAAATATCGTGGCATACCGCGAAGAAAACGGAAAATTTGAGGATCGCAGGCAGCTCCTGAAAGTTCCGAAACTGGGACCGAAGGCGTTCGAGCAGTGTGCAGGTTTCATGAGAATCCAGGGAGGCAAGAATCCGCTGGACGGAACCAGTGTACATCCGGAGTCCTATGAAGCAGCGACAAAACTTCTGGAAAAACAGGGATTTAAACCGGAAGATATTGTGGCAGGAAAGCTGACCGGCCTTTCTCTCACGATCCGGGATTACAAGAAACTGGCAGAAGA
The DNA here is from genome assembly GCF_052065395.1 of Bariatricus sp. HCP28S3_F11. Lineage (NCBI taxonomy): Bacteria > Bacillati > Bacillota > Clostridia > Lachnospirales > Lachnospiraceae > Bariatricus > Bariatricus sp. HCP28S3_F11. Next base: position 60,002 of record NZ_JBQHUC010000012.1, read on the forward strand.
GCTTGGAATCGGTGAGATTACTTTAAGAGACATTGTAAAAGAACTGGAAAAACCGGCCCGTGACCCGCGTGACGAGATGCCGAAACCGATTCTCAGAACAGACGTACTGGAGATGAAAGACCTGAAGGAAGGAATGATCCTGAAAGGAACGGTCAGAAATGTCATTGATTTTGGGGTGTTTGTTGATATCGGAGTTCATCAGGACGGTCTGGTACACATTTCACAGATCACAGACAAATTTATCAAGCATCCGCTGGAAGCAGTCAGCGTCGGTGATATTGTGGATGTCAAAGTCATGAGTGTAGATCTGCAGAAAAAGAGAATTCAATTGACCATGAGAGGAATACAAAAATAGAAAAAGGAGACAGATGCTATGGGAAAATACGCTGAAAAGGCATTGGAATTGCACGCAAAGGGTTATAATTGTGCACAGGCAGTAGCGTGTGCATTCAGTGATCAGGTGGATATGGATGAGGACCAGTTGTTCAAAGTTATGGAAGGATTCGGAGCCGGAATGGGCGGAATGCACGGAACCTGCGGTGCGATCTCCGGTGCGGTTGCAATCGTGGGACTTATGAACAGCAAAGGCAATTCTCAGGTGAAGAGTAAGGTGGATACGTATCAGACTTCCAAGAAGATCGTATCCGGTTTTGAGGAAAAGAACGGTGCTTCGATCTGTGGAGAACTGAAGGGGATCCAGACGAAGAAGGTCTTAAGAAGCTGTGACGGATGTATTCAGGATGCAGCGGAACTTCTGGAGAATATTCTGGGAGTGTAACACATATCGTAAAGAGTAGCGAAGCGTCAAGGGGAGAAAAATGACGGGGAGAAGGCGGATATGTTTGGATATGTAACGGCCTATGAGCCGGAACTTAAGGTGAAAGATTTTCGAAAATATAAAGCGTACTATTGTGGTCTATGCCGTTCTTTGAAAGAGAGACACGGGACACTCGGGCAGCTTACACTGACCTATGATATGACATTTTTGGTTATACTGCTGACTTCACTGTATGAATGTAAAACCAGAGGGAGTATGCATCTGTGTAAGGTTCACCCGGTAAAGAAACAGCTCATGCTTCAGAATGAGATTACGGAATATGCTGCGGATATGAATATGATCCTGGCATATTATCATCTGAAGGATGACTGGCAGGATGAAAAAAAAGTGAGTGGTTTTGCGGGAACCTGTGCGCTTCGGCACAAGATGAAGAAGATAGTACGCAAATATCCGAGACAGTGCAGGGCGATACAGCGGGAACTGAAAAATCTTTCCCGCTGCGAAAAAAGCGGAACGATGGAGATTGACAGACCTTCCGGATGCTTTGGGAGAATGATGGCAGAACTCTTCGTTTATAAAAAAGACGGGTGGGAAGACAGGCTCAGGAAAATCGGATTTTACCTTGGAAAATTCATTTACATTATGGATGCCTGGGAGGATCTGGAAAAGGACATGCGGACAAAAAGTTATAATCCACTGAAGGAACTTTCCCAAAAAGAAGATTATGAGGAGCAATGCAGGGAGATGCTCTGTATGATGATCGGAAATTGCACTGCTGAATTTGAGATGCTTCCATGCCTGCTGGATGTAGACATTTTGCGGAATATATTATATGATGGAGTCTGGAATCGTTACAAAAAAATGAAGGATAAGAAAAGTGAGGAACCTAAGTTATGACAAAGAATCCTTATGAAGTGCTTGGTGTATCACCGAGTGCATCGGATGATGAGATAAAAAAGGCATACCGCGAGCTGACAAGAAAATACCATCCGGATGCCAATGTAAATAATCCGCTGGCAGACCTTGCAGAAGAGAAATTCAAAGAGGTTCAGGAAGCTTACGACATCATTATGCGTGATCGTGAGAATCGTGGTAACGGCGGATACGGCGGTTATGGGTATGGAAACAGCAGCTATGGGAACAATGGCAGCTACGGGAACAACAGCAGTCGTGGAAATAACAGCTATGGCGGTCAGGGATATGGATATAATTACGGCTATGGAAATGGCGGCAATCAGGGATATCAGCAGAATCGTTCATCAGGGAGCCAGCAGGATGTGGAATTCCAGGCAGTTTACAATTTTATCAACAACCGCAGATATCAGGATGCACTGAATGTATTGAACAGAATGCCGAGCCGCACTGCTCAGTGGTACTACTTAAGTAGTATGGCAAATGCAGGCGTTGGAAATAATATTCTTGCCAGAAACCATGCAGAGCAGGCTGTCAATATGGAGCCGAACAATCCGCAGTACCGTCAGCTTCTGAATCAGGTAAACTGGAATTCGCAGCGTTATCAGAATAATCCATATGGCGGTGGATATGGAAACCAGAACAGTACCCCGTGCGGTACCGGAAATATGTGCTGTGACCTTTGGATCATGGACACGTTATGTGAATGTATGGGAGGCGACCTTTGCTCATGCATGTAAATGCGAAAAAGATTGCAATTGGCGGACTTTTACTGGCACTTACCGAAGTGTGTATCGCGCTTGGAAGCGTGATTGAGACAAATACATTATTTCTCCTGGCGGCGGCATCTTATTTTGTGGGATTTTTGATCCGGGAGACGGATATAAGAACCGGAGCGGTATTCTATGCGGCAGGTGTTCTTCTTGGGATACTGATCTCACCAAATAAACTGTATGTAATTTCTTATGCTGCCATGGGATTTTATATTCTTGCCATAGAATTGATCTGGAAGCGTATAGGACAATTGCAGGGAGAGCGGAATCGGGCTGCTTTATTCTGGGGAGCCAAATATGTAATTTTCAATCTGCTCTTTTTGCCAATGGTGTTTGGATTCAGGGAAGTTTTTTTCCCGGGAACGGTCACCCCTGCAATGTTGCTTGGAATCGTGGCAGCAGGACAGGCAGGCCTTTTTGCCTATGACAGAGCATATGAATATGCGCAGGCGCAGATCTGGAGCAGAATGAGGAAGATACTGTAAATATGGAAGAACGCAAATTATTAGAATTTCTGTCACTGGCAGAAAAATTAAAATGTAACACCCGTCATTCCTGGACTTCAAGTGGAAGACGCGAAAGTGTGGCAGAGCATACCTACCGGCTGATGGTTTTTGCCTGGCTGGTTAAGGATGAATTTCCCGACTATGATATGAACCGTGTGATGGAACTTTGTCTTTTTCATGATCTGGGAGAAGCAGTGACCGGGGATATTCCTGCATTCGTTAAGACGGAGGCGGATGAGAAAACGGAAGAAGAGTCTTTAATGGAAATCACCGGGATGCTCTCGGAAGGGAGAAAAGAGGAGCTGGAAGGGATTTTTCGGGAAGTTCTTCAAAAGGAGACGAAGGAGTCCCGGCTGGTACAGGCTCTTGATAAGCTGGAAGCGGTGATTCAGCATAATGAAGCGTCGATTGATACCTGGCTTCCGCTTGAGTATGATCTGCAGTTTACCTATGGGCAGGACCAGACAAAAGACATCCCATATATGAAAAAGCTTCGGCAGAGAGTTTACAGAGATACACTGGAAAAAATCAGTAGAGAAAGCCATTTTATCGAAAAAACATTTGGTGAGCCGGTTGAAGGTGCGGTATATTATGACCGACCGGGGGCTTATCTGATTGCAACGCATGAAGGGAAGGTGGCTGTCATTCGGACACCGAAAGGATATTTTCTTCCGGGCGGAGGTATAAATGTAGGGGAAACTCATATCGATTGCATTGTGAGAGAATGTATGGAAGAGACGGGATATTCTGTGGTAATTGAGCGGTATGAAGGTTCGGCGGAAATATATGGGATACATGAAAGAATCGGGTATTTTCATCCGATACAATTCTATTATTCGGGGAAGCTGGAAGAGAAAGTTGCAGAGCCGATAGAAAAAGATCATGTGCTGGAATGGCTTCCGTATGAAGAAGCATGTGATAAAATGTTCGTAGAAGCACAAAAATGGATATTGAAAAAACGGAGGATGTAGATTTACTGCATCCTCTTGTTTTTGTCTCCTGTGAGAATAAGATCACAGATCTTTTTTATATTGCAGGTGTCAAAAAAAATCTTCGCGGAGAATCTATGTGGACGACAAAACTGTACCTTATAAAAATGTGAAATTGTATATTTATTTCATGTCAGTTTTGAGATACTATACATACCAATACGATAGGTTATGAGATAAACGGAGGTAATCAAAATGGACACAAAACGATATGAATTGAATAAACAGCTTGCGCAGATGTTAAAAGGCGGAGTGATTATGGATGTAACGACTCCGGAGCAGGCGAGAATTGCGGAGGAGGCAGGTGCATGTGCTGTTATGGCGCTGGAACGTATTCCGGCGGATATTCGTGCGGCAGGCGGTGTGGCAACTCCTGCAGATGCGGCACTGATGATGCAGCTTGGCTCAGAAGGTGTATTTGTAGGATCCGGTATTTTCAAATCCGGTGATCCGAAAAAACGGGCAGCGGCAATCGTAAAAGCAGTGACAAACTATCAGGACAGCAAAATGCTTGCTGAACTTTCCGAAGACCTTGGCGAGGCCATGGTAGATATTAACGAACAGGGAATTCAGCTTCTGATGGCAGAGAGGGGCAAGCAGAGTAGAATGAAGATCGGGATACTTGCTGTGCAGGGAAAGCTTCTCCGGGAACTGGATATGTTTGATACGTTGAAAATGCAGATCGAACAGGGAAAACCGGTGCTGGCAACATGTGCCGGACTGATTCTTCTGGCAAAAGAGATTTCGAATGACGAACATGTTTATTTCGGTACGTTGCCGGTGACGGTGAAGCGAAATGCCTATGGAAGACAATTGGGAAGTTTTTTTACAATACAGGAAATGAAAGGAATCGGGAAGGTTCCGATGACATTTATAAGAGCGCCCTATATTGAGAAGGCAGACGATGGAACAGAAATTCTGGCAGAGGTTGACGGAAATATTGTGGCTGTAAAATCTGGAAAACAGTATGGCCTTTCGTTTCATCCGGAACTGGATGAGGATGATCGAATCCATGAGATGTTTTTGAAAGAATGTGAAAATCAATAATAATAGGCCTTTGGTGAGATAAGATTCATCAAAGGCCAAACTTTTTATGGATGCATGCGGCTTCCGCATTTGGGGCAGAAGTCAAAATATTCATTGGTATGATAACCGCAGTTCGGGCAGTGTCTGCCGGATGAAGACCCCGGGGAAAATATCAGATCATTTTCATTCACCGAGGTTACATTTCCGCGTGCAATTTCCTTGCCCAGTTCGGGAGAAAGTTCGCAGACGGCTCCGCAGCAGTTCATTTTGGCATAGTAATGCCTGTTCCATTTAAAAAGCGGGATAAAGAAAAATGAGAAATAAGAATAGGTCATGATAATCTGAATATGGCCGAATTTCCCGCAGCATTTGCAAAGCATGATCTGGTCAAATGGGAGGACTTTCTGATCCTGTCCGGCACCCATGATAAAAAACATAATCTTCCACCTCCGGTATATCTGAATGTAAGAGAATATACTGCTTTTTATTATAACACATCAACTGAGAGAAGATGCAATCATTTTATTCCCGGTTTATTCGTTAGCGTAATTTGTCTACTCTTCGAGAAAATTAAATGTTTCTTTGTCTTGAAAACAAGAGATCAAGTTATTTTTTAATTTCTCTATAAAGTCGGCTTGAGGATCTTTGAATGTCATATGTTCATAAAGCGGTGAGCTGCGGAAACTGAATATATGATCAACAGAATCCAACATCTGCGACATGATTTCAGCGGCACTTTTCGCATCTTGCTCAAATGCCGCCAGATCAAGTCGGCATGAAGCTTCATAGTATTTACCCATTTCAAATAATCTGGCCAGTCCACTTTGCTTGTCAATTAGCAGGTGGGCTTTTGAACTATTATTTTCCTGTAAGGCAAGCATATACATACCGGTCAGTATTCCGTTTACCACCTGATATTCGGCAAAAAGCAATTCCTCATAAGTTTTATAGGCCTCTTGAATCCGACCAGTTTTTTGGTAAATCTCAGCCTGTTTCCGTTTCCTTTCCGGATTCTGCACAGAGAAGTATTGCAAATACTTGCCGGCGGTTTCGTATTCTTCTTTGCGCATGTAGAATCCAAACAAAGAGTCTGCAGCATGACAGCGCAGTGTTTCGTCTGTGCTGCCTAGGACATGTGTATAGCAACTGCAGATGTAATCAGCGTAATTCCCGGAATCCGGCAGATCTTTCATGAGTCGGTTGGCGTCGAGCATGACGGCCATTTGCCAGATCAGCTGGTCACAATTTGGGTATTTTTCCAGTTCTTTTTTGATCCAGTGGAAAACATCTTCATAATTTTCAGTTTGAAATTTGTTGTCTGCTGTACGAACAAGCGCCTGTATTTCTTCGGAAGAGAGCTCCTCATGATACGAGAGCAGTTCGTCTGTAGAAATGCCAAGCAGTCTGGCAATCGGGGCGAGAAGTGTGATATCCGGATAAGAATTTCCATTCTCCCATTTATTTACTGCCGGGGCAGTCACACCAAGACGGTTCGCCATTTCTTCCTGAGTCATATCGGCGGATTTTCTGTATTTACGTATCACTTCACCTATTTGCATAAGCGGTACCTCCTTAGTTTGTATGCATCGGTCTTTGCTTGATTTTAGGATAACAAATTCATGCGGGGTTCACAATTGATTATAAGTTAAATATCAGGAAAAAAACTTAACTGACAGTTATGAATAAAAAACTTGAATTCTGTGCAGCACTGCGCTATAATATAGCCGAAAAGAAAAAGGAATTTCTTCGGGGCAGGGTGCAATTCCCAACCGGCGGTATAGTCCGCGACCCGCGATCGAAAATGAGAGCGGCTGATTTGGTGTAATTCCAAAACCGACAGTAGAGTCTGGATGAGAGAAGAAAATCGGCTGTTTTTAATACAGATAAAAGAGTACGCCCCGGTTAGCAGTAGCCGGGGCTTTTGTATTACGAAAACCGATGATTTCCCAATTAACCAGGAAGATTTTCCTCCTTTTTAACTCAATCGAAAATCTTGCATTAAGAAAAGGAGAGAAAAACATGAGTGCGGATGCAATGACAAACACAAAAAATGGTAAGAAAACAAAAGTAAATGTAAAAATGATCGCACAGATCGGTATGCTTGGAGCAATCGCAGTTGTTTTGATGCTGTTCGAAATCCCGCTTCCGTTTGCGCCAAGTTTTTATGAAATCGATTTCAGCGAAGTTCCGGTATTGATCGGAGCCTTTACTATGGGGCCGGTTGCCGGTGCGCTGATTGAGTTGGTGAAGATTTTGCTTAACTTCCTGATCAATGGATCGACAACCGCAGGAGTAGGCGAACTTGCCAATTTCCTGATTGGATGTGCATTCTGCCTTCCGGCTTCCTATATTTACCGCAAATTCCATACAAGAACAGGTGCAATCATCGGAATGCTGACTGGAACCTTGTTTATGACGTTTGCCGGATGTTTTTTAAATGCGTATGTCCTGCTTCCGACCTATGCGAAGGCGTTTAATATGCCGATCGATGCACTGGTGGGAATGGGAACTGCGGTAAATGCAAATATTACGAGTCTTTTTACGTTCGTTGTGTTTGCAGTCGCACCATTCAATTTGCTGAAGGGTGTTCTGGTATCGCTGATCGTATTTCTGATTTATAAAAAGATTAGTCCGATTCTGAAAATGGGACGGGAATAAAAGTTTAGTGTGGAAGCAGTGCCTTAAGTGCACTGCTTTCTTTTTCGATTTGATCTTTCAGTTCAAAAATAAGCCGGCATTGCTGGCGGATATCGGCTGAGCGCTCTTCACACTGCTTTTTGATGCGTTCCAGACGTTCATGATACAGGATTACACTGTGGTTGTTTTCCTCCTTCCCTTTCAGCATTTCCTCTTCTAAAAGCGCCTTCTGATACATTTTCTCGACTGTATCCAACTGTTTAAGTAATTCCGGAATCTTCCGAAGATATTCGTTATATACTTCCACGCGCTGACATTCTGTCTGGTTGCTTAATAATAATTCCATAATTGCCTCCATGTGTTTTTGCTGTAAAATATGTAATTTGAAATAGAAATATTTGTGCGATTAATGACAGTATAGAATAAAGTTTTGAAAATGTCCATAATGCTGTGAGCGACGAAGAAGTTGGAACCAACTTGTGCCTTTTTGAAGGAATTGGGATTGTTTCGGAAAAGTCAGTGTGTTATAATCGGAATAACGCAGACGGAAAACAGGATAAAACGTCGGGAGGTAGTGAGATGACGGTTAAATTTGATGTGAAAATGACGGAAAAAGCGATGTATGATTTTATGCTTCATACTACGTATACGAGTCTGAATGGAATAATGGGAGTGATTCTGGGAGGGATTACGCTGTATCTGGGAATCCGACAGACGATGAACGGGGTGTATCCGGCGGCAGCTACATTTTTCTTGATTGCGATATTCTTCTTAGTGGGAACGCCGCTGAATATGAAGGCAAAATCTTCCGAACAGGTTAAAAAATCACCCATGTTCCAGAAGCCGATCACCTATGAATTGACGGAAGAGGGCGTTCAGATTTCTCAGGAAGATCAAAGTACGCTGAACGAATGGGGGAATTTTCAGAAAGCAGTTTCAACAGATACATCTATTATTTTATATGTCACGAAAGTGAGAGCGCTGATTTTTCCAAAAGAAGCATTGGGTGAACAGTATGCGGCAGCTGTGAAGATGATCTCCACGCATATGTCTCCAAGAAAAGTGAAAATACGTCATGTCAGCGCGGATTAACAACAGATTGAAATGGAGAGAAGCAGTATGGTAATAGAGACTAGAAGTGCAAAGGAGACTTTTTTGCTCGGTGAGAAGATAGGGAAAGAAGCCAGAGCCGGTCAGGTATATACATTGATCGGAGATCTGGGTGTCGGGAAAACGGTTTTTACTCAGGGGATGGCAAAAGGGCTTGGAATCAAAGAGCCTGTCAGCAGTCCTACCTTTACCATTGTACAGGTATACGAAGAGGGGCGTCTTCCGTTTTATCATTTCGATGTATACCGCATCGGTGATGTTGAGGAGATGGATGAGATTGGTTTTGACGATTATATATATGGTGATGGAGTGAGCCTGATTGAATGGGCAAATTTGATTGAAGAGATTCTGCCTGAGAAACGGACAGAGATCATCATTGAGAAGGATTTGAAAAATGGATTTGAATTCCGCAGGATTACGGTGGAAGAACGATAGAAAAGAGGTTGAATGATGCGGATATTGGCGATTGACAGTTCCGGGCTTGTTGCAACGGTAGCAGTGGTGGAACAAGACGAAAAGGCAGTCGGGAAAACGGTTGCGGAGTATACGATCAATTATAAAAAGACACATTCACAGACGCTTTTGCCGATGTTGGATGAGATTGTGCGCATGACAGAGCTGGAGCTTGGTTCGGTTGACGCGATTGCTGTGGCAGGAGGACCGGGTTCATTTACCGGACTTAGAATAGGCTCGGCAACTGCAAAAGGGCTGGGGCTTGCGCTTGAAAAGCCCCTGATTCATGTGCCGACAGTAGATGCACTTGCATACAACCTGTGTTATACAGATCAGATTGTATGCCCGATCATGGATGCAAGAAGAAATCAGGTGTATACCGGAATTTATGAATTCGAAGATGAAAAACTGAACATAATAGAGCCTCAGATGGCTGTGGGAATTGAAGAACTGGCAGAGAGACTGTGCAGATTTCCAAATGACAGGGGAATCATTTTCCTCGGAGACGGGGTCCCTGTTCATCGTGAAAGATTACAGAATGAGTTGCTTGTTAATTATAAAATTTCTTTTGCGCCTGCTCATATGAATCAGCAAAGGGCGGCAGCGCTTGGAACACTGGCAATGGATTATTATCGAACGGGCAGGGTGGAGACGGCGGCAGAGCATAAGCCTGATTATTTGAGACTTTCGCAGGCAGAGCGCGAAAGAGCGGAACGTGAACTGGCGAAAAAGAACACGGAGAGTAACTGCTAATGGCTGATGAATGGACTTTTAAAGAACTTTCAGCATCGGATACAGACGAAATATACCGGATTGCCCAGTTGGAATATGCTGTATTCCCAGATCCCTGGAGTGAAAAAGAGATAAAAAATACTTTGCAACAGGATCATACTTTTTGTGTTGCGGCAAAGTGCTGTGATATCGTTTTGGGGTATTTCATTTGTTATTTTGTTCTGGATGAATGTGAAGTCGCACGAATTGCAGTTGCGGAAGATGCCAGATGCAGAGGGATTGGCCAGAACCTGTTTGAAAATATGATTGATATCTGCCGAAGAAAAGGACTGGGAAGAATTCTGCTGGATGTCAGAAAGAGCAACCGGACAGCAATTCGCTTTTATGAAAAAAATCATTTTCAGGTGGATGGGATACGCAGGAATTATTATGGAGGAACGGCACCGGAAGATGCGATCCTTATGAGCAGGGATGTGCTGATTCCAAAACTTACGGAATAAACGAATGTGTCAAGTGGAATTTTTAGCATAAACATGCAGTGGTTTCCGATGGAAAAACGATCATGCTGGCGATATAATGAAAGCGTAATACAGAATACTTCCCGGATATGCCGAGCGAGATGAGCAGGCGGTATTTGAAGGGGATACTATGGAGGAACATGATGCGTCAGTATGAGATTTGTAATGAAAAGAAAAAAGAAATTCGCAGAATTATCTGTAATATGTGTAAAAAAGAAATTGAAGTCATAGATGGAATTGGAAAAGAGGATGTACTGAGTGTTGAAAAACGATGGGGATATTTCTCTGAGAAGGACAATGAGGTGCATCGTTTTGACCTTTGTGAGGCGTGCTACGACAAGCTGGTCGGCTCTTTTGCGATTCCGGTAGAAAGAGAATAGGAGAGAACATGTTAGATGTATGTTTGTTGGGAACCGGCGGAATGATGCCGTTGCCATATCGTTGGCTGACGGCCTTGATGATCCGATTTAATGGAAGCCAGCTTTTAATTGATTGCGGCGAAGGCACACAGATTGCGATGAAAGAAAAGGGATGGAGCTTTAAACCAATTGATGTGATATGCTTTACACATTATCACGGTGATCATATCAGCGGCCTTCCGGGACTTCTTCTTACAATGGGAAATGCAGACCGGACAGAGCCACTCACTTTGATTGGGCCAAAAGGGCTCGAAAGAGTGGTGAATTCGCTGAGGGTTATTGCACCGGAACTGCCTTTTGAACTGAAGTTTATTGAAATAACAGAGCCGGAGCAGAGTTTTGAACTCAACGGATACCGCCTCACTGCTTTTCGGGTCAGACATAATGTGATTTGCTATGGTTATACGATAGAAATCGACCGTGCAGGAAAGTTTGATGTTCAGCGGGCTATGGAACAGGAGATTCCGAAAGAATATTGGAAACATTTGCAGAGAGGTGAGAATCTCGAGCTGGAAGGGAGGAAACTGACACCCGATATGGTGCTTGGACCGCCCAGAAAGGGAATCAAACTGACTTATTGTACCGATACTCGTCCTACAGATTCAATCCGACAGCATGCAAAAGGGTCAGATCTGTTCATATGTGAAGGCATGTATGGAGAAAAGGAGAAAGCAGCGAAAGCGGTGGAATACAAACATATGACATTCTATGAAGCTGCGGAAATTGCAAGAGATGCTGAAGTAAAAGAAATGTGGCTGACACATTACAGTCCGTCGCTTACCAGACCGGAAGAATATATGGATGATGTGAGAACTATTTTCCCACGTGCAATAGCCGGAAAGGACAGAATGACGACGGAATTGGATTTTCCGGAATAAGTAATGGTGCTGTAAAAGATAAATGAATGGATAGTGTAAGGCTACCTGAAAAGAAAGAAGAGAAGCAGATGGAAACAGAAAATAAAGAAATTAAGATTTTGGCAATAGAAAGTTCCTGCGATGAGACTGCAGCTGCGGTCGTAAAAAACGGAAGGGAAGTTCTGTCGAACGTGATTTCGTCCCAGATTGATCTCCATAAATTATATGGAGGAGTTGTACCGGAGATCGCATCCAGAAAACATATTGAGAAGATTAATCAGGTAATAGAGGAAGCATTGTCAGAGGCGAATGTAACGTTGGATGACATTGATGCAATTGGCGTGACATACGGTCCGGGACTCGTCGGGGCGCTTCTTGTCGGTGTCGCAGAAGCAAAAGCGATCGCATATGCGAAAAAACTGCCTTTGATAGGAGTACATCACATCGAAGGGCATATTTCTGCAAACTATATAGAGAATAAAGAACTGGAACCACCTTTTTTATGCCTGGTGGTTTCTGGAGGGCATACGCATCTTGTTTGTGTAAAAGACTATGGTACCTATGAAATCCTCGGACGGACGAGAGACGATGCTGCAGGGGAGGCTTTTGATAAAGTGGCAAGAGCGATTGGCCTGGGATATCCGGGAGGCCCGAAGATTGATAAGCTTTCGAGAGAAGGAAATCCGGATGCGATTCCATTTCCAAGAGCACATATCGAAGATTCGCCGTATGATTTCAGTTTCAGCGGGGTGAAGTCTTCTGTACTTAATTATATAAATGGATGTCAGATGAAAGGAATTGAATACAACCGTGCTGATATTGCGGCGTCTTTCCAGAAAGCAGTTACTGATGTGCTCGTGGGAAATGCTATGCATGCGGTAAAAGAATATGGATTAAATAAACTGGCGATTGCGGGAGGAGTGGCTTCGAACAGCACTCTGCGCACGGCAATGAAGCGGGCATGTGAAGAAAATGGAATTGAATTCTATTACCCATCTCCGATTCTGTGTACGGACAATGCGGCTATGATTGGAGCTGCAGCATATTATGAATATCTCGCAGGAACCAGGCACGGATGGGATCTGAATGCAGTTCCTAATCTGAGACTTGGAGAAAGATAAGGCTTTTTGAACGAAAAAGATATATGGAAATATGATTGTTTCATATTATTCGGTGGGTTAGGAAGCAAATAATGAGAAGGAGCTGGCATGGAACAGGAACACAATACAAAAAAACGCTGTACAGCGATCGTCCTGGCGGCAGGACAGGGTAGCCGTATGGGGACAAAAGTTCAGAAACAATATCTGGAGATTGCAGGAAAGCCTGTGCTTTATTATTCACTCGCTGCTTTCGAAGAATCTGAAATCATCGATGACGTTATTGTGGTTGTCGGTGAAGGACAGACTGAATATTGCCGGAAAGAGATTGTGGAAAAATATAACTTTGACAAAGTGGACTTGATTACTATAGGTGGAAAAGAGCGATATGAATCGGTATATCGTGCACTGCTTGCTATGGACAGGGAAGAAATGAAAGTACCTAATCGGGATGGATATGTATTCATTCATGATGGTGCGCGCCCGTTTGTGGATGAAGGAATTATTGAGAGAACATATGAGGCAGTGCGTAAACATAGGGCGTGTGTGGCGGGAATGCCGTCTAAGGACACAATAAAAGTGGTGGATGCAGACGGATTTGCAAAAGAGACTCCTGACAGAAAAACGCTTTGGCTGGTACAGACACCACAGGTGTTTGAAGCTCCATTGATCAAAGAAGCATATTTTCGATTGATGAAAAAGGAATGTATTCAAGTCACCGACGATGCAATGGTGGTTGAACAAATGCTTGGAATTCCGGTTAAATTGATTGAGGGATCGTATGAGAATATAAAGATTACAACGCCGGAGGATCTGCCTGTGGCAGAAGCTTTCATTAATCGAAAAAATAAATTAAAAAATTTGAAATAAGTTATTGACATTAAAGAAGCAGTTATGCTATAATTCCAATTGTCGCTGATACAGCGAAACAATTTAATAGATGCAGAGGTATCGAAGTGGTCATAACGAGGCGGTCTTGAAAACCGTTTGTCCGAGAGGGCGCGTGGGTTCGAATCCCACCCTCTGCGTTGAGAAAAAAGCACATTTATCTAAAGGATGGATGTGCTTTTTGCATTCTTAAAATGATAATTGAATGCAAATTACTTTGTACCCTTTTGGAAAAAGTGCAATGATATTAATAGAATAGTGAATAGACAGAAAATTGCGAAGCAAATCGAGAGATGTAGAATAATTAAAAAATGAAAAAAAATACTGGACAAAATTGCTGAGTTCGTGTATATTATTTTTCGGACGTTTTGGAGAAATACCCAAGAGGCTGAAGGGGCTCCCCTGGAAAGGGAGTAGGTCGTTAATAGCGGCGCGAGGGTTCAAATCCCTCTTTCTCCGTTCGCTTGTAAAGCTGTATGATGTGAAATGTGAAGGATGTATTTACATATATTGTGTATGTAAAAATCAAGTCAAAAAAATGTAAAAAAAGTTGAAAAATATACTTGACATTAAACGACACACATGGTATTATACAAAAGCTGACTCGCAAGAGACAAGCAAAACACAAAGAACATTGATAACTAAACAATAGACAACAACCCTGAAAATTCTTTAAGAGATTTTTCAAGAACGGTTGAATCGACAGATTTAACAAACCTAAAAACAGTAAGAAGGAA
>NZ_JBQHUC010000013.1:0-72331 GCF_052065395.1 Bariatricus sp. HCP28S3_F11
TTTTTTTTTTTTTTATTTTTTTTTTTTTTTTGTTTTTTTTTTTATTTTTTATTAAAAAACCGGCGGTAAAAAGCGTGGCTTATTATTTAATGCAACCAACTAAATAAAAACCCCCCCCCCCCCCCTGTCTCTCCCTTGTCAAATAGTAATGAAAATGATAAAATTTAAGAAAGTCACTTGACAAAGATATAGTGAATTGTTACAATAAAAAAACAGAACGCACTCTGTTTTTAGAAGAAAGAGGTATGTTATGAGAAAACAAGCGTATTCTATTTTAGTACACAATAACCCGGGACTTCTTAGCCGGATGGCAGGACTTTTCAGCCGTCGGGGGTATAACATTGAAAGCATCACGGCAGGAACGACTGCGGATCCGAGATTTACAAGAATTACGATCGTGGCAAGCGGTGACGAACAGATCCTTTCTCAGATTGAGAAACAGGTACGGAAGATGGAGGATGTGATTGATATCAAATTATTGAATACAACAAACTCTGTATGCCGAGAACTGATGATGATCAAGATCCGTGCAAATGCATCCCAGAGAGCGGAGATCATTTCCGTATCAGACATTTTCCGTGCGAAGATCGTAGATGTTGAGAAAGATTGTCTGATGATTGAATTGACGGGAACAGAATCCAAGTTGGAAGCATTTATGGAGCTTTTGGACGGATATGAGATTCTGGAACTGGCAAGAACCGGAATTACCGGGCTTACCCGTGGATCAGACGATGTTGTATACATAGATTAAAGATTGAGGGAGCGAAGAGGGAAGAACCGCAGACATTCATTTTTATCAGGAAGCTAGGGGCCTATCGCCTTTAACTATAATACAGAAAAAGCAAAGCTTAGGAGGAATATTAAAATGGCTAAAATTTTTTACCAGGAAGATTGTAATTTATCCGTATTGGAAGGACAGAAGATCGCAATTATCGGATACGGAAGCCAGGGACATGCACACGCTCTGAACCTGAAAGAATCCGGATGTGATGTCATCATCGGACTTTATGAAGGAAGCAAATCTTGGAAGAGAGCGGAAGAACAGGGCTTCCAGGTTTATACAGCAGCAGAAGCTGCAAAGCAGGCAGATATCATCATGATCCTGATCAACGATGAACTGCAGGCAGATATGTACAAGAAAGACATTGAACCGAACCTTGAAGAAGGCAACATGCTGATGTTTGCACATGGTTTCAATATTCATTACGGATGCATCACTCCTCCGAAGAACGTAGACGTAACCATGATTGCACCAAAAGGACCTGGACATACAGTAAGAAGCGAATATCAGGCAGGTAAAGGTGTTCCGTGTCTGGTAGCTGTAGAACAGGATGCTACAGGAAAAGCACTTGACAGAGCACTTGCATACTCACTTGGAATCGGTGGAGCAAGAGCAGGTGTCCTTGAGACAACCTTCAGAACAGAGACAGAGACAGACCTTTTCGGTGAACAGGCAGTTCTTTGCGGTGGTGTATGTGCACTTATGCAGGCTGGTTTCGAAACACTGGTAGAAGCAGGATATGATCCGAGAAATGCTTACTTTGAATGTATCCATGAAATGAAGCTGATCGTTGATCTGATCTATCAGAGCGGTTTTGCAGGAATGAGATACTCTATTTCAAATACAGCAGAATATGGTGATTACATCACAGGACCGAAGATCATCACAGAAGATACAAAGAAAGCAATGAAGAAGATCCTTTCCGATATCCAGGATGGTACATTCGCTAAAGAATTCTTACTCGACATGTCACCAGCAGGACGTCAGGTACACTTCAAAGCAATGAGAAAGAAAGCAGCAGAACATCCGGCAGAAGTAGTAGGCGAAGAAGTAAGAAAACTCTACAGCTGGAGCAGCGAAGACAAATTGATCAATAACTAGTCGATAGGCAACGAGCCGGTCACATAAAAAGAAAGGATACCGCGAGCCATGCTTGCATGAACTCGCGGTATCCTTTCTTTTTATGTAGTTGGCGACGCCAACGGTCGAACGAGCTTGTCTCGTGAGACTCAGACCGGCTCGTTGCCAAACCCAAAATCATTTACCCCGCGAGTCATGCTTGCATGAACTCGCGGTATCCTTTCTTTTAAAGTATTCATAGGATGAATTGCATAAATCTCACCGTTATGTTATACTGAATTCAGTGATAATTCCCAAAATGAGTCGGAATTAAAGGAGGAATAAAATGGACGAGAGATTTGAAGATCTTCGCTCGACGAAGAACCCGAAAGCAAGAATTAAGATATTAAAGGGACATTTTGCAACCAGCCATTCTCACATCAATACATATATTGATATGTCTACGGTCAAAGTAAGACATAACAACTGCCGTGAGACGGCGAAGGTACTGGCGTCAGAATATGTAAGTACAACGATGGTTGATACGATCGTATGTCTGGAGGAGACGGATACCATCGGAACATTTATGGCGGAACAGCTTGCCGATATGAACCCGCTCTCTCTTAGTAAGGGAAACAATATTTCACTTGTAACGCCGGAATACCATGAGGGCGGCCAGATCATTTTCCGTGATAATAAGCAGAGAATGATCAAGGATAAGCAGGTGCTTCTGCTGGCAGCATCAATCACGACCGGTAAGTCTGTAAAACAGGCCATCGAGTCCGTGCTGTATTACGGGGGAACTGTTTGCGGAATCTGTTCGATCTTCAGTTCTGTAAGTAAAGTGGCAGGAATGGAAGTGAAGACGATCTTCACAAGTGCGGATCTACCGGATTATCGCGCATATAAGCCGCTCGAGTGTCCAATGTGTAAGGAAGGAAAGCGGATCGAAGCGATCGTGAACAGCTTCGGATATTCGAAATTGTAAAGGACATTATAAAGAGCAATCGGAGAAGATTTGCAGAATCGACTAAACAAAGGCAAATAAAAAAGACAACCACATGACGGAATGGTTGTCTTTTCCTATTTGCAAATTTATCTCGAAACGAAATTAAGCAATCTCGTTAACAGCCTTTGTTAAACGGGAAATCTTTCTTGCGCAAGTGTTTTTGTGATAAACACCTTTCGTTCCTGCTTTGTTGATTACAGAGATTGCTTCTTTTAAAGCAGCCTTAGCAGCTTCAGCATCTTTCTTAGCAACAGCAGTTTCTACTTTCTTCACATAAGTTTTCACTTTAGATTTGATTGCTTTATTTCTAGCTGTCTTTGTCTCAGTTACTAAAATTCTCTTCTTAGCAGATTTAATGTTAGCCATTTTCCGACACCTCCAAATTCTGATTCATTTCTTTCATTGCCGACAGAACGTGACACGGAACATCTGCCGAACACACTTATTTATTCTATTCGAATAAATATTGCTTGTCAATACATATTTTGTGTTTTTTGAGAAAAACTAGGAATAAATGCGGTAAAGTAAAACAGAAGGCAAGGGGGAACAGTATGATCGAGAAATACAGTATCCGGACAGATCTGGCTTTGGAGCAGAAAGAGCGTTTTGAATCGGACAATGTCGAGGTTCAGGGAGTATCTCTCACGGAAGAATATAATGAAGAACTGGAGATCCGTGTGACCACGGTGAAGATAGAGACGGAGAAAGGCGCGAAGATCATGGGGAAGCCGGTTGGAAGTTATATTACTATGGAAGCACCGAATATGGCTGTGCCGGACGAGGAGTACCACCGGGAGATTTCCAGGGAGCTTGCGAAATTTATAAGGGATATGGTGCCTGAAAAAGAGGAGGATTATCAGGTGCTGATCGTGGGACTGGGGAACCGGAAAGTGACACCGGATGCTTTGGGACCTTATGTTGTGGATAACCTGAATATCACACGCCATATTTTCAGGGAGTATGGAAAATATGCGATGGGGGAGGAAAAGGCGGAAAGTGTCAGTGCCATTGCGCCGGGGGTGATGGCGCAGACCGGAATGGAAACGGTCGAGATTATACGCGGGGTGGTTAAGGAGACGAACCCCGATTTCATTATTGCCATCGATGCGCTTGCCGCGCGGAATTCCAGAAGGCTGAACCGGACGATCCAGGTCGCGGACACCGGAATCCATCCGGGGTCGGGCGTGGGAAATCAGCGCAATGCGATAACGAAAGAGACGGTCGGGATACCGGTCATTGCAATTGGGGTTCCCACGGTAGTGGATGCGGCGACGATTGTCAACGATACGATGGAGAATTTTCTTCAGGCGTTGGAAGAATCCGAGACGCTCAAGGGAGTCGGACTGGTCCTGCAGGGGTACAATGCTGCTGAAAAGTATGAACTGGTCAGGCAACTGATCTCCCCACATTTAAATGGAATGTTCGTGACGCCCAAAGACATTGATGAGACGGTAAAAAGGATCAGTTATACGATTTCAGAAAGTTTAAATATGCTGTTCGCCCATGAAGAAGAAAAGGAGAAGGAATAATCTGCCGCCACGTTGCATAAAATGGGAAAGCGAAGGTAATGTCGCAGGTTTGAAATCGAGGCGGAAAATATGAAAAAATGGCGGATGAGTACACTCCTTACGGGAATCATTATCTGCATACTCGGAGGCTATGTGCTCCTTAAGGGAAGCAGGCAGATCTGGAATTCATGGAAGCTGCAGATCGCGCAGGAAATTCAGGAACATGCGGAAATGATGTATTTTCCAGGGATCGCATGCAGCGAAAAACAGTCGGATAAACGATCGGTAAATGAATGGATCTCCGGGATGGCGATGAATCTTTTCCCGCTTGGTAAATATATAGGAAGTAAAAGTGATGCGGAGTCTGCGGTGGAGGATGAGGCTACCTATGAGATGCTGGTGAGAAGACAGGCTGAGGACGAAAACCAGGTGGACGATAATGGAAATCTTGTAGGGCAGGATGAAAGCCAGATAACGCAGACACCCACTGTGGCGGCGGCAGATATTTCTCTGGAAAAACTGTCGGATTTTGAGTATCTGGTCAGCAGTTTCTATACGGTAGACAGCGTGACCTATGTGGAATCTTCGGACCTGAATGCGGCAGAGCTGATGAAGAAGGATATGAGGATCCAGGGAGATGCCGAAGGTCCGAAGATTCTCATTTTCCACACGCATTCACAGGAAAGCTTTATCGATTCCAATGGGGATCCATCGACCAGTATCGTGGGGATCGGAAGGTATCTGGCGGAGCTTCTTACAAACAAGTACCATATAGAGACCCTTCATCATGAAGGGGTGTATGACCTGATCGACGGCAAACTGGATCGAAGTGAAGCGTATGAGCTCGCAAAGCCGGAAATTGAGCGGATTCTGAAGGAGAATCCGGGAATCGAAGTCGTCATTGATCTGCATCGGGACGGTGTGAAAAGCACCACGCATCTGGTGACGGAGATTAACGGAAAGCAGACGGCGCAGATCATGTTTTTTAACGGTATGTGCAGAACCAGAGCGAACGGCAATCTGACGGGAATGACGAACCCATATATACAGGATAATCTGGCATTTTCTCTGCAGATGAAAATTGCTGCGGAATCGAAATATCCCGGATTTGCGAGACGGATTTATCTGAAGGGCTACAAATATAACATGGATCTCTGCCCGAAGATGCTGTTGATCGAAGCGGGAGCACAGACGAACACGGTGGAAGAAATGAGAAATGCCATGGAACCGCTTGCCGAGCTTTTGAATGATGTTCTGCAGTGAATTTTCGTGTTACTTGACAAAACAGGAAAGTTTGGGATAAAATTCATAACATACGAAAAAAGAAAGGGAACGGTAAATATGGCAAAACAATCTACATACGATGCGGATAGTATTTCCATACTGGAAGGACTGGAGGCTGTCAGAAAGCGTCCGGGTATGTATATAGGAAGTGTCAGTACGAAGGGACTGAACCATCTGGTCTATGAGATCGTGGACAATGCGGTGGATGAGCATCTGGCAGGATTCTGCGATCGGATCGAGGTGACGCTGGAGAAGGACGGATCGGCTACGGTGAACGACAACGGCCGCGGGGTACCGGTTGGAATGCACGCAAAGGGTGTGTCGGCGGCGCGTATTGTATATACGACACTTCATGCGGGCGGAAAATTTGACGATTCAGCATACAAGACGAGCGGGGGGCTGCACGGGGTAGGCTCTTCGGTCGTCAATGCGCTGTCCACATATATGGATGTAAAGATCAGCCGGGAGGGCGCGGTACATCACGACCGGTATGAGAAGGGGCATCCGGTGATCGAGCTGGAAAATGGGTTACTGCCTGTCATCGGGAAGACGAAGAAGACGGGAACCTGTGTCAATTTCCTGCCGGATCCGGAGATTTTTGAAAAGACCCGTTTCCGGGAGGAAGAGATTAAGAGCCGTCTGCATGAGACCGCATATCTGAATCCGGAGCTGGCGATCCTTTTTACAGATAAGAGAAAGGAACCGGAGGAGCGGATCGAATATCATGAGCCGGACGGAATCATTGGATTTATCAAGGATCTGAACTCCAAGAATGAGACCCTGCACGAACCGGTCTATTATAAGGGAGAGGCCGAAGGTATCGAAGTGGAAGTCGCATTCCAGTATGTAAATGAATTCCATGAAAATGTACTCGGTTTCTGCAACAACATTTACAATGCCGAAGGCGGAACGCATCTCACCGGGTTTAAGACCACATTTACCACGATCATGAACCAGTATGCGAGAGAGCTGGGGATCCTGAAGGAAAAGGACAGCAATTTTACGGGCGCCGATGTCCGGAACGGAATGACGGCGATCGTATCCATCAAGCATCCGGATCCGCGGTTTGAAGGGCAGACGAAGACCAAGCTGGATAATCAGGATGCTGCAAAAGCCACCGGAAAGGTGACCAGTGATGAGGTGACGAGGTATTTCGATCGGAATCTGGAGACGCTCAAGAAAGTGCTTTCCTGTGCGGAAAAGGCGGCGAAGATCCGTAAGACCGAGGAGAAGGCCAAGACCAATCTTCTGACGAAACAGAAGTATTCCTTTGACAGCAACGGGAAGCTGGCGAACTGTGAGAGCCGGGATCCCTCCAAATGTGAGATCTTTATCGTCGAGGGGGACTCGGCGGGAGGCTCTGCGAAGACGGCGCGAAACCGGATGTATCAGGCCATCCTTCCGATCCGCGGAAAGATCCTCAATGTGGAGAAGGCCAGCATCGACAAGATTCTCGCCAACGCGGAGATCAAGACCATGATCAATGCCTTCGGATGCGGATTTTCCGAAGGGTACGGAAACGATTTTGACATTACGAAACTACGGTATGATAAGATCATCATTATGGCCGATGCGGATGTGGACGGTGCGCACATTTCCACGCTGCTTCTGACGCTGTTCTACCGGTTTATGCCGGAACTGATCTATGAGGGACATGTGTATGTGGCGATGCCACCGCTCTATAAAGCGATGCCGAAAAAGGGAGAGGAAGAGTACCTGTACGATGACAAGGCACTGGAGCGATACCGTAAGACGCATGAGGGACCATTTACCCTTCAGCGCTACAAAGGTCTCGGAGAAATGGACGCCCAGCAGCTCTGGGAGACCACACTGGATCCGGAGAGAAGACTGCTTAAGAGAATCGAGATAGAAGACGCCCGCATGGCATCCAGCGTGACGGAGATGCTGATGGGAACGGAAGTACCGCCGCGCCGCGCATTTATCTATGAGAATGCGACGGAAGCGGAACTGGATATTTAGGAGGGAAGGCAATTTGGAGAATTCACAGATTATCCGGACAGAGTATTCGGATTTGATGAAGAAATCATATATCGATTACGCGATGAGTGTCATTGTGTCCCGCGCGCTTCCGGATGTGAGAGACGGGCTGAAGCCGGTACAGAGAAGAACACTTTACGATATGTATGAACTGGGAATACGGTATGACAAGCCTTACCGGAAATGCGCCCGTATCGTCGGGGACACCATGGGTAAATATCATCCCCACGGGGACAGTTCTATTTATGAAGCGTTGGTTGTGATGGCTCAGGATTTCAAGAAAGGCATGGTACTCGTGGACGGTCACGGCAATTTCGGCTCCATCGAGGGGGACGGTGCTGCGGCCATGCGTTATACGGAGGCGAGACTGGCGAAGATCACGCAGGAAGCGTTTCTGGCGGATCTGGATAAGGATATCATCGATTTCGTGCCGAACTTTGACGAGACCGAAAAGGAGCCCTCCGTACTTCCGGTGCGTGTGCCGAATCTGCTGCTCAACGGAGCTGAAGGAATCGCAGTCGGTATGGCAACCAGCATTCCGACCCATAATCTGGGAGAAATTGTGGATGCGGTGAAAGCATACATGAAGAACAACGACATTTCCACGAAGCAGCTCATGAAATATATCAAGGGCCCGGATTTCCCGACGGGAGGGATCGTGGTCAACAAGGATGAGCTTCTGAATATCTATGAGACCGGAACCGGGAAGATCAAGATCCGCGGGAAGGTCGATGTGGAAGAGGTCAAGGGAGGACGCAAGAAGATCATTATTTCTGAGATTCCATACACCATGATCGGTGCGGGAATCGGAAAATTCCTGAATGACGTGGCGAACCTGATCGAGACAAAGAAGACGAATGATATCGTGGACATTTCCAATCAGTCCTCCAAGGAAGGAATCCGCATCGTGATCGAAGTGAAGAAAGATACGGATGTGGAGAACCTCATCAACATGCTTTACAAGAAGACCCGTCTGGAAGATACTTTCGGCGTTAATATGCTTGCGGTTGCAGACGGAAGACCGGAAGTCCTGGGTTTGAAGAAGATTATTGAGTATCATGTGGATTTCCAGTTTGAACTGGCAACCAGAAAGTACCGGACACTTCTCAATAAAGAAAAGGAAAAAAAGGAGATTCAGGAAGGCCTGATCAAGGCCTGCGATGTGATCGACCTGATCATTGAGATCCTGCGGGGGAGCAAATCGGTGAAGGAGGCAAAGGCGTGCCTGACTCAGGGAATCACGGAGAACATCAAGTTTAAGTCAAAGATTTCCCAGAAGATGGCGTCCATGCTGCGTTTTACCGAACGCCAGGCGACGGCAATCCTGGAAATGCGTCTCTACAAGCTGATCGGACTGGAGATCGAAGCGCTCATGAAGGAGCACGAAGAGACGCTGAAAAATATAGCACGCTATGAGGATATCCTGAATAATTATGACTCCATGTCCGAGGTTATCATGGATGATCTGGATGCACTTAAGAAGGAATATGCGGTGAAGAGGCGGACGGTGATCGAGAATGCTGAGGAAGCTGTCTTCGAAGAAAAGAAGGTGGAAGAGCAGGAGGTCGTACTTCTGATGGATCGTTTCGGCTATGCAAAGACGGTGGATGTTTCTACTTATGAAAGGAACAAAGAAGCTGCCGACAAGGAGAATAAATACATTCTTACCTGCATGAATACCGGAAAGCTGATGCTGTTCACGGCGGACGGCAAGATGCATCAGGCCAAGGTACAGGATCTGCCTTACGGAAAGTTCCGCGATAAGGGGCTTCCGGTGGACAACGTAAGTAATTACGACAGTACGAAGGAGGAGATCATCTATATTTGTGATGACCGACAGCTGTATTTCGCGAAGTTTTTGTTTGTCACGAAGCAGGGAATGCTGAAAAAGGTGGACGGAAGTGAGTTCCAGGTGGCAAAGCGGACGATCGCAGCGACGAAGCTGCAGGATGATGACGCGGTTGTGAGCATTCAGATTGTGAACGACAGCCAGAACGTGGTGCTGATGACGGAAAACGAATATGTACTCCGGTTTGCTGCGGAAGAAGTGGCCGAAAAGAAAAAGGGTGCCGTCGGAGTGCGGGGAATCCGGCTCCAGAAGAAGGATGCCGTGGAGAAAGTGGTTCTGTTTGAAGAGGGAACGGAAGCAAAGGTTATGTTTCATGAGAAAGAGATCACACTGAACCGTCTGAAGCTGGCACGGCGGGATGGAATCGGAACGAAAATGAGAAAATAGCGGAAAATACTTGATTTTGAGAATTGAAAGTGTTATAGTTATTACCAGTAACATAGGAAATGAGCAGAAGAGTGGACGAAAGTTCACTCTTCTTTTTACGAAGTGCCGGTGACGGGACAGATTCAAAAAGAAAGGAAGTTGCAGATTGTCAAAAAGAGAAGTGTATGAACAGAAAACGGAAGAAATTCTGCTTCCGATCCTCGAAAAGCATGGATTTGAACTCTGGGATGTAGAGTATGTCAAAGAGGGAAGCAACTGGTATCTCAGAGCTTATATCGACAAGCCGGGGGGAATCATGGTCGATGACTGTGAGGTGGTCAGTCGCGAACTGTCCGATATTCTGGACGAGAAAGATTTTATTGATGAGGCATATATTCTGGAGATCAGCTCTCCGGGACTAGGACGCCCGCTTAAGAAGGAGAGAGATTTTGAACGAAGCCTGGGCGAGGAAGTGGAGATCCGGACATACCGGGCAATCGACGGACAGAAAGAATTTCTTGGAATCTTAAAGAGTTATGATAAGGATACAGTTACCATTGAGTATGAAGACGAAGAGACAAAGACATTCGAAAGAGCAGATATTGCTTTGATTCGTCTCGCATTTGATTTCTAGTGACAGGAGGAAAAAAGAAAATGAACACAGAATTATTAGAAGCGCTTAATATTCTTGAACAGGAAAAAGACATCAGCAAGGAAACGCTGATGGATGCAATTGAGAATTCACTGATCAGCGCATGTAAGAACCATTTTGGAAAAGCTGACAATATTAAAGTGATCATGGATCGTAAGACTTGTGACTATTCTCTGTTCCAGGAGAAAACAGTTGTTGAGACGGTAGAGGATCCGGTGGAAGAGATCAGTCTTACCAATGCAAAGATGATGGATCCGTCCTATGAACTGGGCGATATCGTACAGATCCCGGTCGAGTCCAAATCTTTCGGAAGAATCGCAACGCAGAATGCGAAGAATCTGATTCTTCAGAAGATCCGTGAAGAGGAGAGAAAAGTCGTTTACGATCAGTATTTTGAAAAAGAAAAGGATATCGTGACCGGTATCGTGCAGCGTTATGTCGGCAAGAATATCAGCATCAACCTTGGTAAGGCGGATGCGATGCTGACAGAAAACGAGCAGGTGAAGGGAGAAGTATTCCAGCCGACCGAACGAGTCAAGTTATATGTAGTTGAAGTGAAGAACACCACGAAGGGACCGAAGATCCTGGTTTCCAGAACTCATCCGGAGTTGGTAAAACGTCTTTTCGAGGCAGAGGTTACCGAAGTGAAGGACGGTATAGTGGAGATCAAGAGCATTGCCAGAGAGGCGGGATCCCGTACCAAGATTGCTGTGTGGTCCAATGACCCGGATGTGGATCCGGTCGGAGCATGCGTCGGTATGAACGGCGCCAGAGTCGGAGCGGTGGTAAATGAGCTCCGCGGTGAGAAGATCGATATCATCAACTGGGATGAGAACCCGGCACTTCTGATCGAGAATGCGCTCAGCCCGGCGAAGGTTATTTCGGTTGCGGCTGATCCGGATGAGAAGACGGCAAGCGTGATCGTTCCGGATTACCAGTTATCCCTCGCCATCGGCAAGGAAGGACAGAATGCAAGACTGGCTGCCCGCCTGACCGGATACAAGATCGATATCAAGAGTGAGACCCAGGCAATCGAATCCGGCGAACTTCCGGCAAATTATATGGAAATGGCCATGGAGGAGGACTATCAGGAGGATGAACCTGCTGAGAATTATTCCGGGGAAGAGGATTATACTTCCGATGATCTGGATCTGTATGAAGAATAATTAGGAGTGATACGTTGAGCGCTATGAGAAAAATTCCCATGCGCAAGTGTGTGGGATGTCAGGAAATGAAGAGTAAAAAAGAAATGTTGCGTATTCTGAAAACAGCGGAGAATGAATTTGTTCTCGATGCGACCGGAAGAAAGAACGGACGCGGGGCGTACCTTTGCTTCTCGAAGGAATGCCTGGAAAAGGCAAGAAAGAACAAAGGGCTTGAACGTTCATTCAAGCAGACGATCCCGAAGGAAGTCTATGAGAACCTGGAAAAGGAGCTGGAAAATCTTGAAGTTGAATAAATCACTGTCCCTTCTGAGTCTTGCGACGAAAGCGGGTAAGACAAAAAGCGGAGAATTCCTTACGGAAAAAGCAGTCAAGGAGGGAGATGCATATCTCGTGATCGTCGCGGCGGATGCATCGGACAATACCAGAAAACGATTTCAGAATATGTGTGATTTTTATAAAGTGCCAATCTATTTTTATGGAGATAAAGATACCTTGGGGCATGCAATGGGGAAGGAATTCCGCGCGTCTCTTGCGGTAACGGATGCAGGATTTGCGAAAGGAATCAGAAAGCAGTTGGATACAGAGAAGGATACGGTTGCATAGGAGGTAGTTATATATGTCAAAATTAAGAGTATATGAGCTCGCGAAAGAGATGAATAAGACGAACAAAGAGATGCTCGCCATGTTAAAGGAAAAGGGTATCGAAGTTGCAAGTCATATGAGCACTCTTTCGGATGAGCAGGTCGATATGATGAAGAAACCGGCAGCGGCGAAGAAGCCGGCAGAAGTACAGCCGAAAAAAGAGACAGAAGAGACGGAGGTACCGAAGAAGAAAAATATTGTTCAGGTGTTCCGTCCTCAGAATACACAGAACGGCGGACGAAACAGCCGTCCGCAGGGACAGCGTCAGGGAGGCCGTCCACAGGGAAATAATAATGCGCAGGGAGGCCGTCCGCAGGGAAATAACAACGCGCAGGGAGGCCGTCCGCAGGGAAATAACAATGTGCAGGGAGGCCGTCCGCAGGGAAATAACAATGCGCAGGGAGGCCGTCCGCAGGGAAATAATAACGCGCAGGGAGGCCGCCCGCAAAACGGCGGTCAGAATCGTCCGTTTGAAGGAAGAAGAGAAGGGTTCCAGGGAAGAGACCGTGACGACAGAAGAGGCCGTGACGATCAGAGACAGAACCGCACAGGTGAAGGAAGAAGAGAAGGATTCCAGGGAAGAGACCGTGACGACAGAAGAGGCCGTGACGACCAGAGACAGGGTCGCCCATTCGAAGGAAGAAGAGAAGGGTTCCAGGGAAGAGACCGCGATGACAGAAGAGAAAACCGCGATTTCCGCGACAAAGACGGACGTGATTTCCGTGACAAGGACAGCCGCGATTTCCGTGACAAGGATTCCAGGGATGACAGAAGAGACGGTCGTCGTGATGACCGGAGAAAATCCGGCCCGGCAATTCCGGCACCTGCAATTGCTGAGCAGAAACCGAGCCGTACGAAACCGAAGGATGCTCATAAGAAAAAAGAATACAGAAATGATGATAATGACAACGAAGAAAGAATGCCAAAAGGCAAAAAAGGAAAGAATAATACCCCGCAGCCGAAATTAGAAAGACCGCAGCCGAAGAAAGAGGCGGCAGAAGAGCAGATCAAGCAGATCACCATTCCTGAGAAGCTGACGATTCAGGAACTGGCTGACAAGATGAAAATCCAGCCGTCTGTGATCGTGAAGAAACTCTTTATGCAGGGCAAGATCGTGACGATCAATCAGGAAATCGATTTCGATACCGCAGAAGAAATTGCGATGGAGTTCGAAGTGCTCTGTGAAAAAGAAGAAGTGGTCGATGTGATCGAAGAGCTTCTGAAAGAGGAAGAAGAGGACGAAAAGAAAATGAAGAAACGTCCTCCAGTTGTATGTGTTATGGGTCATGTAGACCATGGTAAAACCTCTCTTCTGGATGCGATCCGTGATACCCATGTGATCGAAGGCGAGGCCGGCGGAATTACCCAGCACATCGGTGCATCTGTTGTAGAGGTGAACGGAGAAAAGATCACATTTCTGGATACACCGGGACATGAGGCATTTACTGCAATGCGTATGCGTGGGGCAAATTCTACAGATATCGCGATTCTGGTTGTAGCAGCAGACGACGGTGTCATGCCTCAGACTGTGGAAGCGATCAACCATGCGAAAGCAGCGGGAATTGAGATCGTTGTTGCGATCAACAAGATCGATAAGCCGAGTGCAAATATTGAACGAGTAAAACAGGAACTGACTGAATACGAATTGATTCCGGAAGACTGGGGCGGAAGCACCATCTTTGTTCCGGTTTCCGCTCGTACCGGAGAAGGCATTGATGATCTGATGGAAATGATCCTTCTGACTGCGGAAGTGATGGAATTAAAGGCAAACCCGAACCGTCGCGCAAGAGGTCTTGTGATCGAAGCCGAACTGGACAAAGGTAAAGGTCCGGTTGCGACTGTGCTGGTACAGAAAGGAACTCTCCGTGTAGGAGATCCGGTTGCGGCAGGTTCTGCTTACGGTAAAGTGCGTGCCATGATGGATGAAAAGGGACGCCGGGTGAAAGAGGCAGGCCCGTCTACTCCGGTAGAAATCCTCGGACTGAATGACGTTCCGAACGCAGGCGAAGTTTTCGTAGGATGCGGTAACGAAAAAGAAGCGAGAAGCTTTGCAGAGACATTTATCAGCCAGGGAAGAATGAAAATGCTGGATGAAACGAAGACGAAGATGTCTCTGGATGATCTGTTCAACCAGATCCAGGAAGGTAATCTGAAAGAACTTGGTATCGTTGTCAAAGCCGATGTACAGGGATCCGTTGAAGCAATCAAGCAGAGTCTTGTGAAGCTGTCCAACGATGAAGTTGTGGTGAAGATCATCCACGGAGGTGTCGGTGCAATCAACGAATCAGACGTTACACTGGCTGCGGCGTCTAACGCGATCATCATCGGATTCAATGTCCGCCCGGATGCATCTGCAAAAGAAACAGCAGAGCGCGAAGGGGTTGACATGAGATTATATCGCGTCATTTACAATGCGATCGAGGATGTAGAAGCCGCCATGAAGGGTATGCTGGAACCGGTATTTGAGGAGAAGGTTCTTGGTCATGCCGAAGTGCGCCAGACATTCAAGGCATCCGGAGTCGGAACCATTGCAGGTTCTTACGTGCTGGATGGTGTGTTTGAAAGAGACTGTCAGGTTCGTATCACACGTGACGGCATTGTGATCTATGATGGAAAACTGGCATCCCTCAAACGTTTCAAAGATGACGTGAAAGAAGTGAAAGCCGGTTATGAATGTGGTTTTGTATTTGAACGTTTCAACGATATCAAGGAGGGTGACCAGGTAGAAGCATTCAAGATGGTCGAGATCCCAAGATAATAAAGGAAGGCGTTTTGAAATATGAGAAAGAACAGTATTAAGAATACAAGAGTAAATACGGAGGTGCAGCGTGAGCTGAGCAATATTCTGCGCGGCGGGATCAAGGATCCCCGCGTTGCACCGATGACTTCGGTGGTGGCGGTTGAAGTTGCACCGGACTTAAAGACCTGTAAAGCATACATTAGCGTTCTTGGTGATGAAAAGGCACAGGCAGACACGGTAAAGGGACTTCAGAGTGCGGAAGGCTATATCCGCCGTGAGCTTGCACATACACTGAATATGAGAAATACACCGGAGATCCGGTTTGTGCTGGATCAGTCGATCGAGTACGGCGTAAATATGTCGAAGAAAATTGATGATCTGACAAAGGATTTGAAAAAAGAGGATGAGGAACATGTTACAGAAAGCAATTAAGAAAGCGCAGACGATTGCTGTCGGCGGTCATATACGTCCGGATGGAGATTGTGTAGGCTCCTGTATGGGATTATGGCTTTATGTAAAAGAAAACTTTCCCGAAAAAGAGATTCATGTGTATCTGGAGGAAATCCCGAATACGTTCAAGTTCATGAAGGGAACAGAAGAAATCCGTCATGAGATCCCGGATGAGAAGATCTACGATCTGTTTATCCTTCTGGACTGCGGATCACCGGACAGACTGGGATTCTCAGCACCTCTTTATGAGAATGCAAAGCATTCGCTGTGTGTGGATCATCACATCAGCAACCAGGCTTTTGCAGAAGAGAACTATGTACGACCGGATGCAAGTTCCACGTCAGAACTGATCTATGATCTTTTGGATCATGAGAAGATCCCGAAAGCAGTGGCAGAGTGTCTGTACACGGGGATGGTGCACGATACAGGGGTGTTCCGGTACACCAATACCCATCCGTCTACGATGCGCTCGGCCGCAGCATTGATGGAAAAAGGAATCGATTTTTCCAGGATCATTACGGAGACATTTGACGAAAAAAGTTATGTTCAGAACCAGGTTATGGGCCGTGCGCTTCTGGAAAGTATCCGGTTCATGGATGGGAGATGTATCGTGTCCTCTCTTCGGAAGAAAGATATGGAATTTTATCAGGTACAGCCCAAGCATCTGGATGGCATTGTCAGTCAGCTGAAGCTGACGAAAGGCGTGGATGTCGCTATCTTCATGTATGAGCTGGAAAATGGCACATTTAAAGTCAGCCTGCGCTCTACCGAAGCTGTGGATGTCAGTGAAATCGCCAGATATTTCGGCGGCGGCGGTCATGTAAGGGCAGCAGGATGCACCATGTCTGGAACGGTACATGATGTGATCAATAATCTGTCGCGCAGGATCGAACTGCAGATGAAAGGCGGGAACGAGGCTTAAATGATACACGGAGTGCTGAATATTTATAAAGAAAAAGGATATACTTCTCATGATGTAGTTGCCCGTTTGAGAAGGATCGTGGGACAGAAGAAGATCGGTCATACTGGGACACTCGATCCGGAAGCCGAAGGCGTCCTGCCCGTATGTCTCGGGAAGGCGACCAAATTATGTGATCTTCTGACTGACAAGGATAAGACCTACGAAGCGGTCCTGCTTCTGGGAATTTCAACCGACACACAGGATACCACGGGAAAGATCCTGGAGGAAAAAAGCACGGCGGATTTGAAGGAAGAAGCGGTGCGGGAAGCGGTATTATCCTTTGAAGGCGAGTACGATCAGATACCGCCCATGTTTTCTGCTTTGAAAGTCGGCGGGAAAAAGCTTTATGAGCTCGCAAGAGACGGAAAAGAAGTGGAGAGAAAGCCGAGACATGTGCAGATCTATCGTATCCGGATCCTTCAGATCGATCTGCCCCGTGTCCGTATGGAAGTGACGTGCTCAAAAGGGACATATATCCGCACACTGTGCCACGATATCGGTGAGAAACTGGGATGCGGAGGATGCATGGAATCCCTGCTCCGGACAAGAGTGGAGCGGTTTGGCGTGGCAGAAAGTCTCCGGATTTCCGAAGTGGAGCAACTTATGGATGAGGGAACACTTCAGGAACATATGATAAAAGTGGATGAGATGTTCCCGGATTATCAGAAGGTGTATCTGACGCCGGAAGCTTCGGCTGCTGTGAGGAACGGCAATTCGTTCCGTCTGGGGGATGTAATCTGGATATCGGAACTTTCTGGATTTCAGAATGCGGAAAGAGTACGGGTCTATGATGAGGAACGGAATTTTATTGCCGTGTATGAATTTGAAAAAGAAAATCAATTATTTAAAATCGTAAAAATGTTTTTTGACAAAAAAGAGAAGTAAGACTGTATACTATGACATAAAGAGGAAATGAAATGGAGTATTTCAAAGGGCTTGCATCCTACCGGGGAGACGGAAGGACAGCGATTACACTTGGAAAATTTGACGGACTTCACCGCGGACATCAGAAGCTGATTCATAAGGTGCGTCAGCTGAAGGAAGCGCATGAAGTGAAGTCGGTTGTGTTTGCTTTTGACATGACACCGCTTTTTGAGCGGCTGGGGCTGCCAAGAGATGGGATCATGTCGAACGAGGAACGGCGTATGCATCTGGAAGATGAGGTGGATGCGCTTGTGGAGTGTCCGTTTACAGAGAAAATCAGCAGTATGGAGGCAGAAGTCTTCATCCGTGACATTCTTTCCGGGCTGTTTCACGCAAAGTATGTTGTGGTCGGAACCGATTTCCGGTTCGGGCACGATAAACGCGGTGATGTGAACATGCTGGCAGAATATGCCGGAGAATATGATTATGAACTGTTCGTGATCGAGAAAGAAATGTATGGAGGTCGTGAGATCAGCAGTACTTATGTCAGAGAAGAATTGCGTAAAGGAAATATGCAAGTGGTGAACGAGATGCTCGGGTATCCCTATACGGTTGCCGGAATTGTGGAATATGGAAAACAGCTTGGAAGAAGACTGGGATTTCCCACACTGAATGTCCATCCTGCCAAAGAGAAACTGCTTCCGCCGAACGGAGTCTATATAGACCGCGTGAAGCTGGACGGCGTGTGGTATGACGGAATCGGCAATGTAGGTGTAAAGCCGACGGTAACAGACGAAAAGCGGATGCTGATAGAAAGCTATCTGTTTGATTATGAAGGAAATGCTTATGGAAAAAATGTGAAGATTCAGCTTTACGAATTCCGCAGACCTGAGAAAAAGTTTGCCTCTGTCGAAGAAATGCGGCAGCAGGTAGAGTCTGATATCTCTTATGGAAGAGAGTATTTCCGTCACAAAAGAGGATAAGGAGAAAACGATATGAATATCACAACGATTTTTCTGCTGCTGGGTGGTTTGGGCCTGTTTTTGTTCGGTATGGAGCTTATGAGCGACGGACTGGAGAAAGCAGCCGGTGCCCGGATGCGGGGAATTCTTGAATTCTTTACAAAAAACCGTTTTATTGGAATGCTGGTGGGAATTCTTTTCACGGCAGTAGTTCAGTCGTCCAGTGCGACGACGGTCATGGTGGTCAGCTTTGTAAATTCCGGGCTCATGAATCTGTACCAGGCCAGTGGAGTCATTCTGGGAGCCAATATCGGTACAACAGTGACCGGGCAGCTGATTGCATTTAATCTTTCGGATGTTGCACCACTGTTCGTCATGATCGGCGTGATCATGTATATGTTCTGTAAAAAGACCAATATCAAACGAGTTGGTATGGTGGTCCTTGGATTTGGTATCTTGTTCATGGGACTCAGTACCATGGGGGATGCCATGACATCCCTGAAAAACTCTCCGCAAGTCATGGAACTTCTCCAGTCACTGACCAATCCGCTGATGGCAATCGTGGTTGGATTTGTGATTACATCCATTCTTCAGAGTTCATCGGCTACGGTCGGTATCATTATTCTGATGGCAGGACAAGGGCTTCTGGCATTTGCCATCTGTCCGTTCTTGATCCTGGGATGTAATATGGGCTCCTGTATGTCAGCCCTTCTTGCCAGCCTTGGAGGAAAGAAGGATGCAAAGCGGGCCGCATGGATTCATTTTCTGTTTAACATTATCGGATCCTTTATTATTTTCATCGTACTGATGATTGCGACCGATCCGATTACAACGGCAATCCTGAAGTTCTCAGGAAACAATCCGTCTCGTGCGGTTGCGAACGCACATACGATCATTAAGATTACAGAAGTAATCCTGTTGTTCCCGTTCATGAACTGGGTAGTGAAAGCAACTTACAAGATTATTAAGGGTAAAGATCCTTCACCGGAAGATGAATTTGAACTTCTTTACATCGGAGAAGGAAAGATGATGACACCAAGTACCGCAACAGTGAATGCCATTCAGGAAATCGAACACATGGGACAGCTTGCCTGTGATAATCTGAAGCTTGGAATGAAAACACTCTGTGATCCGAACGAGGATGAGATCAATGTGATCTACCAGAAAGAGCGGTATATCAACTTCCTGAATCATAAGATCACGGATTATCTTGTGAAGGCCAGCGAGATGGAGATGCCGATCGCCGATTCTCAGATGGTGGGAGCACTCTTTCACGTGGTAAACGATATCGAACGTATCGGTGACCATGCGGAGAACCTTGCCGATTCAGCCAAAATGATCAGGAACGGAGAGGCACAGCTCAGCGATAAGGCAAAACAGCAGCTTCAGGATATGACAGAGATGGTTATGGAAATTCTGGACTACTCACTGGATATGTTCACACACAACAATCAGGAACATATGCAGGAAATTCTGGATCTCGAGGATGCGATCGATGAGAAAGAGAAGAAGCTCCAGAGAGCCCATGTAAAACGTCTTACTAAAAACAGATGTACACCGGAAGGCGGTATGATTTTCTCCGATACGGTATCCGGTCTGGAACGTGTGGCGGACCACGCGACAAATATTGCATTTGCGATTCATCAGCCGGACGATTACAGTGACGATGATGATTAAAAGTGCTTGACTTCATACGGCTGTTGTGATATATTAAAGCGGTGTGAAAACCGGTGTTCGGCAGATGGAATCTCCAACCGCTGCTTAATACCTGGCAATTATTAGTATATATCAGGAGGTAGTGACAAATGATCACAAAAGAAATGAAAGAACAGATTATTAAGGAATACGGAAGAACAGAAGGAGATACAGGATCTCCGGAAGTACAGGTTGCTATTCTTACAGCAAGAATCAATGACCTGAACGACCACTTCAAAGCTAACCCGAAGGATTTCCACTCAAGAAGAGGACTTCTTAAGATGGTTGGACAGAGAAGAGGACTTCTTGCATACCTTAAGAAGAATGATATTGAAAGATATCGTTCACTGATTGAAAGATTAGGTCTGAGAAAGTAATTCTGATCATAAAGCGAAAGAGAGCATTTCACTGGGTGGAGTGCTCTCTTTTTATGTGGGTGGCTAGCCACCCTCTTCACTTTTCCCTTGCAACTAAGGACTTGCTGTGATATAATGTGAAAGATTGTGGCAGTATGTAGATCCGAGACCACTGAAAAGCGTATCTGCATCCGGAGGGGAAGATGGGTTTTTCAGTAGTTTCGGAAAAGGCTGCCGGTGACATATAGTGAATAGTAGAAAGGAAGAATAGCATGTATAAATCATTTGAAATGGAGCTTGCAGGCAGAACTCTCCGCGTTGATGTCGGTAGAGTAGCAAAGCAGGCAAATGGAGCAGCGCTTATGCATTATGGTGATACGGTTGTGCTGTCAACAGCAACTGCATCAGACAAGCCGAGAGAAGGAATCGATTTCTTCCCGCTTAGTGTGGAATACAATGAGAAATTATATGCCGTTGGAAAGATCCCGGGAGGATTTAACAAGAGAGAGGGAAAGGCTTCCGAAAATGCGGTTCTTACCTGCCGTGTAATCGATCGTCCGATGAGACCACTGTTCCCGAAGGATTATAGAAATGATGTAACTTTAGAGAACCTGGTTCTTTCTGTAGACCAGGACTGCGCACCGGAACTTACCGCAATGCTTGGTTCTGCAATCGCAACAGCAATCTCAGACATTCCGTTTGACGGACCGACAGCATCTACGCAGGTCGGACTGGTTGACGGAGAGTTTGTTTTCAACCCGACTGCAGCACAGAAGGAGAAATCCGACCTGGCACTGACGGTTGCATCTACAAAGGAAAAGGTTATCATGATCGAAGCCGGTGCAAATGAAGTTCCGGAAGATAAGATGATCGAAGCGATCTTCGCTGCACATGAAGTGAACCAGAAGGTGATCGCATTTATCGAAACCATCGTTGCAGAGTGCGGAAAGCCGAAACATGACTATGTAAGTTTCGCTGTACCGGAAGAGCTCTTTGATGCAATGAAGGAGATCGTGACACCGGAAGAGATGGAAGTTGCGGTATTTACCGATGACAAGCAGACCAGAGAAGAGAATATCCGCAAAGTGACAGAAAGACTGGAAGAAGCATTTGCAGACAATGAAGAATGGCTGGCAAAACTTCCGGATGCAGTATATCAGTATCAGAAGAAGGTAGTCCGCAAGATGATCCTCAAAGATCATAAGCGTCCGGACGGAAGAGCAATTGATCAGATCCGCCCGCTTGCAGCAGAAGTAGATCTGCTTCCGAGAGTACACGGTTCTGCAATGTTTACCCGTGGACAGACTCAGATCTGTACCGTTACCACACTTGCTCCACTTTCAGAGGCTCAGAAAGTGGACGGACTGGATGAAGCAGAAACATCCAAGAGATATATGCACCACTACAACTTCCCGTCTTACTCTGTAGGTGAGACCAGACCTTCCAGAGGACCGGGACGACGTGAAATCGGACACGGAGCACTGGCTGAGAGAGCACTGGTGCCGGTACTCCCGTCAGAGGAAGAATTCCCGTATGCGATCCGTACCGTATCCGAGACATTTGAATCCAACGGTTCTACTTCACAGGCCAGCGTTTGTGCATCTTCTATGTCACTGATGGCAGCAGGTGTACCGATCAAATCTGCAGTAGCAGGTATTTCCTGTGGTCTGGTAACCGGAGAGACGGACGATGATTATCTGGTACTGACTGATATTCAGGGACTTGAAGACTTCTTCGGAGACATGGACTTCAAGGTAGCAGGAACCAAGAAAGGTATCACAGCGATCCAGATGGATATCAAGATTCACGGACTGACAAGACCGATTATCGAAGAAGCGATTGCACGTACAAGACAGGCTAGAATTTACATCATGGACGAAGTCATGAGTAAAGCGATCGCCGAGCCGAGACCGCAGGTTGGAAAATATGCTCCGAAGATTATTCAAATGAGTATTGATCCTTCTAAGATCGGCGATGTAGTCGGACAGAGAGGAAAGACCATCAACGCGATCATCGAAAAGACGGGCGTAAAGATCGATATCACCGATGACGGTAACGTATCAATCTGCGGAACCGACGCTGAAAACATGGAAAAAGCGAAGAAGATGATTGCAATCATCGTGACCGACCTGGAAGCAGGAATGGTTCTGGAAGGTGACGTTGTCAGCATCAAGGAATTCGGTGCTTTCGTTGAATTTGCTCCGGGCAAGGAAGGAATGGTTCACATTTCCAAGATCGCTAAGCAGAGAATTGAACATGTGGAAGATGTCCTGACACTGGGCGACCATGTGAAGGTTGTCTGCCTCGGAAAGGACAAGATGGGACGTCTCAGCTTTAGTATCAAAGATGTAGCTGAATAAAGATAAAATTGAAACAGAAAAGAACTCTTCAGAGATGAAGGGTTCTTTTTTTAGCATAAATACGGCATTTTGCCCATATATTTGGTTTAAAGAGGTGGACAAGATGAGAAGAGAGAAGAAAAACCAGATTATCCGAGTGCTTGCGGAGCGGATCCGCGGGATCATATTGAATGAAGGAATTGATTTTGCAACGCTGCAGGAGATCCGACTCCGGGAAGGACAGCCATTGGTGATCCGATGTGATGGGGAGGAAAAGCTGTTTGCGCATATTGTGACGCGCGAAGAGCTGAGAGAAACGATGGAATACATAGCTAACTATTCTTTGTATGCCTATGAAGAAGAGATGAAACAGGGGTTCCTCACGATCAATGGCGGCCATCGGGTGGGAATATCCGGAAAAATTATACCAGATGGAGGACATGTGCGCAATTTTCAATATATTTCTTCTATTAATATCCGTATTTGTCATGAAGTGAAAGGATGTGCGGACCGGCTGTTTCCGGAAGTGCTGGAAAATGGGCGCCTTTGTCACACGCTGATCATATCGCCGCCGGGGAGAGGCAAAACCACACTTCTTCGGGATATGGTGCGGCAGATATCGGATGGGAATGCCTATCTTGCAGGGCAAAATGTAGGAGTGGTGGATGAACGGTCCGAGATCGGAGGATGCTATCAGGGAGTGGCACAGAATCAGGTGGGAAAACGGACCGATATTCTGGATAACTGTCCGAAAGCGGAGGGGTTGATGATGCTCATCCGATCCATGTCTCCGCAGGTCGTGGCCGTGGATGAGATTGGAACCGCTCAAGATGTGGAGGCCGTATCCTATGCCATGCACTGTGGCGCGATCATGCTTGCGACGGTTCACGGAACATCGTTGGAGGAAATCCGTGAGAAGCCGTTCTTGAAACGTTTCTGGGAAGGTCATGATTTTAAACGGTATGTGGTGATGAAAGAAAGTGGAAAGACGGGAGAAATCGAAGGCATTTATGATGACAGAGGGAACCGGATATGCTGTGGAAACTGATCGGATGTCTCTGCATTCTGACGGCTTCTTCGGGGTTGGGGTATTTTCAAGGTATAGAGTATAGAAGGCAGATCCAGGAAATGCACTGCCTGGAACAGCTGATCCGGGAGATCGGCGGAGAGATTTCCTATACAAAAGCACCGCTCCCGGAAATCTTTCTCCGTACAGCGAGATACTGCCGCAGTCCGTACAGCCTCTGGCTCCGTGAAATGGCCAGGGAAATGCAGGAAAAGGGGGCAGTGC
Organism: Bariatricus sp. HCP28S3_F11; assembly: GCF_052065395.1. Taxonomy (NCBI): domain Bacteria; kingdom Bacillati; phylum Bacillota; class Clostridia; order Lachnospirales; family Lachnospiraceae; genus Bariatricus; species Bariatricus sp. HCP28S3_F11. Next base: position 23,973 of record NZ_JBQHUC010000013.1, read on the forward strand.
AGCTTGGAGTGTTATGGGAGAACAGAACGCGGAAAATTCTGGGAACACTTCCTTTAGATTCGGAGGAAATGAACGAGCTTTCGCAGGTTGGATATCAGATGAATCATCTGGATATCCGTATGCAGGAGCAGACACTTATTTGGTACGTCACACGACTGGAGGAGCGGAGAGGCCGTAAAGAGAAGATTTTATATGAGAAACAGCGTCTCAGTAATCTGCTGGGGGTGTCGGCAGGACTTTTCCTTGTGATCCTGCTTATGTGACAAAAGAAATCGGAGGAGGAATTCATGAGTGTTAATCTGATTTTTAAAATCGCAGCTGTCGGGATCCTGGTGTCGGTGCTCAGTCAGGTGTTGAAACACAGCGGGCGGGAGGAACAGGCATTTCTGACCAGTTTTGCGGGCCTTATACTGGTACTGTTCTGGATCATCCCTTATGTGTATGAGCTTTTTGAAGATATCAGGAGATTATTTGCACTGTAGAAAACAGCCGGACTGTTTTTAGAAGGGAGGCATTCGGATGAACATACTGCAGATTGCAGGAATCGGGGTAGTGGGGACGCTCCTTGCCCTGCAGTTCAAAAGCGGAAAAGCGGAATACGGTATATACACAGGGATTGCCGTCAGTCTGTTTCTACTCTTTGGAATGAGCGGAAGGCTGGAGGTGATCAAAGAGGCATTTGACACCATCGGTAGTTTTGTTAAAGTGGACAATGGCTATATGAAAGCAATTCTCAAAATGCTGGGGGTGACTTATGTGTCGGAATTTGCTTCCGCGATCTGCCGGGATGCAGGATACCAGACGATCGCATCGCAGATCGAAATCTTTGCAAAGCTGACGATCCTGGCTCTCAGTATGCCTGTACTGGAAGCACTCCTGGTCACGATTCAGGGATTCCTCGGCTGAAGGCCCGGGAAAAAGAGTATGGGATTGGGAATATGGGGAAGGAGTGAAAGATGACAGGAATACTACGGCGCATGCGGCATGGAATGTATGTTCTCTTCGTGGCTCTGCTGATTGCAGTCACGGGCACGGTACACGCCGAGGGAGAGGAGGCACAGGAAAGGGTGACGCAGGAAGACGCTGCGAAATTAAGTGAGGATGCAGCAGAGAGTCTGTTCGACGAACTGGATACCGACCAGATCGACCGTGTCTTAAAAGAGGCATATTCGCGGGAAAAAGTCCGGTTCCGAGATGTGGTGCAGGCAATGATGGACGGGGAGCAAACCATTTCCCCGGAATTGATTGTGGATTTCGTCGCGGATACGCTGTTCGGTCTTGTGAGGGAAAACAGACCCGCCATGCTGCAGATGCTTCTGCTCCTGATCGTTGCAGCCGTCTTCACCAATTTCTCCGGCGTGTTTCAAAGCAGCCAGATCGCGGACTGCGCATTTTATATCGTCTATATTCTTCTGATTGCTGTCTGCATGACCGGATTTTCTTCTACCACGGAAACGGTCGAACAGGGGCTGGAAACTCTTCTGACCTTTATGAAGGTTCTGGCTCCTGCCTATTTCCTGTGTATGACGGCAGCGACCGGTAGTGTTTCCGGAATGGGATTCTATCAGCTCATCCTGATTCTGATCTATCTGGTGGAATTGGTGATCGTGCGGTTTGTTCTCCCGCTCGTGCACGTTTATCTGATGGTGCAGATCCTGAACTATCTGTCCGGTGAAGAATATCTTTCCAAAACAGGGGAACTTCTGGAGACGCTGATCTCCTGGGTGATGAAGACGATGCTTGCCTGTGTGACCGGAGTGAGTGTGATCCAGGGAATCTTAAGTCCTGCAATTGATCAGGTGAAACGGAGTGTCTGGACAAAAGGTGCCGAAATGCTTCCCGGAATCGGGGATGCCATCGGCGGGGTGACGGAAGTAGTACTTGGAACAGCGGTACTGATCAAAAATGCGGTCGGTATGGCGGGAGCGGTGCTGGCGGTTGGAATCTGTCTGCTCCCGATCCTGAATATGGGCGTGCTGACGATTCTTTATAAAGCGATGGCAGCTGTGGTTCAGCCGATTTCCGATAAAAGGATCGTGGAAGTGCTGTCCAGCATGGGAAATGCTTGCCGGATGCTCCTTAGCATCATTTTCACAACTTCAATCCTCTTTCTGGTGACCATTGCAGTGACGGCGGCATCCACCAGTTGAAGAAAGGAGACACAGGATGTTCAACTATTTTTATGAATGGCTTCGAAATCTGGCATTTTACATGGTGCTGGTAACGGCTGTCCTGCAGCTGATCCCGAACAGAAGCTATGAAAAATATATTCGTTTCTTCTGTGGGCTGATTTTGGTCATCCTTCTTTTGACACCGGTCATGAGAGTCATAGATGCCGGATTTGAAGGCAGGATGCGGGCGTCTGTAAGTGATGACAACTGGAAGGAACTGGAGGAGATCCGAGAGCAGGCCGAGGGTCTGGAAGATTTTGTCTATTCATTTTCCGGGGAGGAGCAGGATGGAGAAGAATAAAGAGTATCTACAATATATAAAAAAGTTCTTCGGGAAAAAGGAGCAGTGGCTGATCCTTCTACTTGTCGGGATCCTGCTGGTCGTGATCGCGATCCCGGTCCCAAAAGAAGGGGAAGAAGAGCAGGAAGAGGTACAGGACGAAACAGCGAGTTCCGGAAGCACCGACGATGAGGCGTACGTCCGACGCCTGGAACGGAGGCTGGAGGATGCACTGGTGCAGGTGCAGGGAGTAGGAAAAGTGTCTGTGATGATCACGCTTTCTGCTTCTTCGGAGAAGATCGTGGAAAAAGACAGAGAGAGTTCCAGCGAGACGAGCGGAGAAAATGAATCCGGTTCGTCGAAAAGGAGCAGTTCCTCGGAAACCTCCGTTTATACCGGAAACGGGAGCAATGAGACGCCTTACATTACGAAAGAACTGAGCCCCGCTATTGAAGGGGTTCTGGTGATTGCGGATGGGGGAGATGATGCCGTGGTGATCGAAAATATAACCGAGGCTGTCCAGGCATTATTCCCGGTAGACACGCATAGAATTAAAGTAATGAAGCGCAATCAATAAATATTAACAGGAGGAAGGAAAGTGAAACGAATATTCAAAAAGAATCAGATAGTCATTGCGGCACTTGCAGTTATGATCGCGGTGGCCGGTTATCTTAATTACTCCGGAAAAATATTTGGAAAAAACAGTACGGCCGAGGAAGCGGACAGTACACTTGCAAGCACGGAACTTCTGGATATTTCTGACGAAGATACATCTCAGACGGACGGAGAAGTGTCCGATGCGGAAACGGAAGGTACACCGGGGGAAGCGGTTCTTACCAGCGGAACTGCAAGCGGCGTAGTGGCACAGGCAAAGATCAGCCGGGAGCAGGTACGGGCGAAAAATAAAGAAACCCTTCAGGCAATCATCGATGATGCAAATGTGAGCGATGAGCAGAAAGCAGATGCCATCGCGCAGATGGTGCAGATGACTGAGTTGGCAGAAAAAGAAGTGACGATCGAAACCCTACTGGCCAGCAAAGGGTTCAGCGAGGCAGTCGTCAGCCTTTCCGAGGATTCGGCAGATGTTGTGGTGAACAGCAGTGACCTCACGGAAGCCAAACGCGCGCAGATCGAAGACATCGTGACACGCAAGGCAGGGATCAACGCGGCAAATATTGTGATCACTCCGATCCATAGCGGGGAGAATGAATGAGCTTAATTTGTGGAATCAGAGCCATCCCCAACAACTTCTCTCTTTTATTTTGGAATAAGATGTGGTAGACTAATTAAATGACCTCATTAAGTGAGAAAAGTTGAATAAATAGATAGAAAGAACGAATACTACATTATAGAATAACAGGAGTATACCATGGCAGATTTTACGAATGAAATAAAGAAAAGAAGAACATTTGCAATTATTTCCCATCCGGATGCCGGAAAGACGACATTGACCGAGAAGTTCCTGCTTTACGGAGGAGCCATTAACCAGGCCGGTTCGGTCAAGGGAAAGGCGACAGCGAAGCATGCTGTTTCAGACTGGATGGAGATTGAGAAGGAAAGAGGTATTTCGGTAACTTCGTCCGTACTGCAGTTTGAGTACGGTGGATACTGCATCAATATTCTGGATACTCCGGGACATCAGGATTTCTCGGAGGATACGTACCGTACCTTGATGGCAGCGGATTCGGCGGTCATGGTGATCGATGGTTCCAAGGGTGTTGAGGCGCAGACAAGGAAGCTGTTTAAAGTATGTGTAATGCGCCACATTCCGATTTTTACGTTTATCAATAAGATGGACCGTGAGGCGATGGACACCTTTGAACTTCTGGATGACATTGAAAAAGAACTGGGGATCGCTACTTGTCCGATCAATTGGCCGATTGGATCGGGAAAGGAATTCCGTGGGGTGTTTGACCGGGATACCAGAGAACTGGAAATCTTTTCAGATACGAAGAAAGGAACGACGGTAGGAGAAGTAAGAAAGGCGCCGATCGACAGTGAGGAAGCGAAGCAGATCGTGACGCAGGAACAGTACGAGAAGTTGGAGGAGGAGATCGAACTTCTGGACGGTGCAAGTGCCGAGTTCGATCAGGAACTGGTAAGTAAAGGAGAGTTGTCGCCGGTGTTTTTCGGATCTGCGCTCACGAACTTTGGTGTGGAGACATTCCTTCAGCATTTCCTTAGGATGACGACTTCTCCGCTCCCGAGAATGTCCGATAAAGGGCTTATTGATCCGATGAAAGAGAAAGAATTCTCTGCATTTGTATTTAAGATTCAGGCAAATATGAATAAGGCACACCGGGACCGGATCGCGTTTATGCGGATCTGTTCCGGTGAATTTGATGCGGGAATGGATGTGTATCACATTCAGGGCGGCAAAAAGGTCCGTCTCTCCCAGCCGCAGCAACTCATGGCGAGCGAGAGAAAGATGATCGACAAGGCATACGGAGGAGACATCATCGGTGTGTTTGATCCGGGAATCTTCTCCATCGGAGACACTCTCACCAATTCTCCGGAGAAATTCGCATACGAAGGAATTCCGACTTTCGCACCGGAGCATTTCGCAAGAGTGCGCCAGGTGGATACCATGAAGAGAAAGCAGTTTATCAAGGGAATCAATCAGATCGCTCAGGAAGGCGCGATTCAGATCTTCCAGGAATTCAATACCGGTATGGAAGAGATCATCGTAGGGGTGGTCGGGGTTCTGCAGTTTGATGTGCTGAAGTACCGTCTGGAAAATGAATACAACGTGGAGATCCGCATGGATACCCTTCCGTATGAGCATATTCGGTGGATTGAAAATGATAACATTGATATGGACAGGCTGGTGGGTACCTCTGATATGAAGAAGATCAAGGATCTGAAAGACCGGCCGCTCCTGCTTTTTGTCAACAGCTGGAGCATCCGTATGGTGTTGGAGCGAAATGAAGGCCTGGTATTATCCGAGTTCGGGCGTTCATAATTCTTCTTTCCAACGCATGGAAAATGTGATATAGTATGAGTAGAATGTGCCCCGATAAGGGGCGGATGAACTGAGTATACAGATGAATTTTGAAGGAGGCTTATCATGAATAAAGAAGAAAGAAACACATATACAATTGAAACCGATGAGAATCTAGGCGTTGTTCAGATCGCAGATGAAGTGGTTGCGATCATTGCTGGGCTTGCGGCAATGGAAGTAGAAGGCGTTTCTTCCATGGCAGGCAACGCTACAAGAGAACTGATCGAGAAGCTTGGTATGAAGAGCCTTTCCAAGGGTGTGAAAGTAGATGTGCTTGAAGGAATCGTGACCGTTTCTCTTGCGTTGAATCTGAAGTACGGAAGAAGTATTAAAGAGACGACCATGAAGGTGCAGGAGAAAGTAAAGGCAGCAATTGAAAATATGACCGGCCTTACCGTAGCGGACGTGAACATCCGTGTAGCAGGCGTGGATATGCCGGATGAAGAATAAATTTGGAGAGAGACGATGGGAAGAAGTGAACTGAGAGAACATATTTTCAAAATGATTTTCGGACTGGAATTCACGGAGGAGGAACAGATCGAGAAGCAGTTGGAGCTGTATCTTGACCAGCTGGATGAGGTGAGCGAGAAGGATCGCAGCTATATGCTGGCAAAGGCAAAAGCGATTGCCGAAAAAGTATGTGAGATCGATGCGATGATCAATGAGAATGCGACCGGATGGAAGACAACAAGAATGAATAAGGTGGATCTTTCTATTCTTCGGCTTGCTGTCTACGAGATGAAATTCGATGACGATGTGCCGGTGAAAGTAGCGATCAACGAGGCCGTAGAGCTTGCCAAGAGATTCTCAGGTGATGAAGGGCCGGCATTTATTAACGGAGTACTGGGAAAGCTTGCTTAAGTCTTACCCGGTCTTCGGTGCAGGAGAGATCATGCAGAATGTATATACAGTAAAGCAGGTCAATGCGTATATCAGAAATATGTTTGCGCAGGACTTTATGCTGAATCGAATTTATGTGAAGGGTGAAGTGTCGAATGTAAAATATCACACTTCGGGACATATATATTTTTCTTTAAAAGATGAGTCCGGGACGATTGCCTGTGTCATGTTTGCCGGGCAACGCAGCGGACTTTCTTTTCGTATGAGGGAAGGGCAGCAGATCATTGTCCATGGAAGTATCAGCGTTTATGAGAGAGACGGGAAATACCAGCTCTACGCGAAGGAAATCCGTCTGGACGGGGCAGGACTTCTCTATGAACGTTTTCTGGCATTGAAGCAGGAACTGGAAGAAATGGGGATGTTTGCGCCGGAATACAAAAGGCCGATCCCGCCCTACGTGCGGACACTGGGCGTGGTGACGGCTCCGACGGGAGCGGCTGTGCGTGATATCATGAATATTACGAAAAGGCGGAATCCTTATGTGCAGATTATCCTCTACCCGGCGCTGGTACAGGGAGAAGGTGCCGCTGAGAGTATCGTGAAAGGAATCCGGATGCTGGAGGAGAAGAAGGTGGATGTCATGATCGTCGGACGAGGCGGAGGCTCCATCGAGGATCTCTGGGCATTTAATGAAGAAATCGTGGCAAGAGCCGTATTTGAAAGCACAGTTCCGGTCATTTCGGCCGTGGGACATGAGACGGACATGACAATCATTGATTATGTGGCGGATCTGCGCGCGCCGACACCCTCGGCTGCGGCGGAACTTGCGGTCTGTGAGATTCGCAAAGTGGATGAGAAGATGGAGAATTATGCACGCAAGATGCACCGGAGCCTCGTGCAGAAGCTGAATATGACGCGCCTGGTGCTGGAAACATATCAGGCAAAGATGGGGTATCTAAGTCCCAGGGGAAGACTTCTGGATCTGAGACAGCAGCTTGCGGATTACGAAGAACTGATTCCGGAGGCATTTAACGCCAGAATCAGGGATTTCCGGGATAAAGTAGACGAATACGAAGAGCTCCTTCACGCCGACATGGGAAGGCAGCTGACAGATGCAAAGCATAGGCTGGCTCTCAGGAGCGAGCGGATGAAGGGGGCATCACCGCTTGACAGGCTGAATCAGGGATTCTCCTATGTGCAGCGGGAGGACGGACGCACGGTCAGACGCGTTGCGGATGTCAGAGAAAAGGAGCTCCTCAACATATATGTGACCGATGGCGTGATCCACGCACAGGTCAGAGACGTCCGGAAGGAGGATTAAAGGGTGGCAGAGACGAAGAAAAAGGCAGTGCCGAAAGAAAAATTTCAAGAAGAATGGAAACAAGAGGCTGGACCGATCAAGGAAGAGAAGGAAGCTGAACAGGAAGCGGAAGAGACACTGGAGCAACTCTTTGAGAAGCTGGACGATGTGACGAACAAACTGGAAAGCGGCGAGACATCGCTGGAGGAATCGTTCCGGCTGTACCAGAGCGGAATGGAGATGTTGAAACGGTGCAGTGATAAAATCGATAAAGTAGAAAAACAGGTGCTGATATTAGAGGAGAATGGAGAAACACATGAATTTTAGTGGAGAAATGAAGCAGAAAGTAAATGAGATCGAGGCAATCCTGGATGAGTATCTGCCGGCTGCCGAAGGATATCAGAAGCAGATCATGGAAGCAATGGCGTATAGTGTGACGGCGGGAGGAAAGCGTCTCCGCCCCATGCTGATGCAAGAGACCTTCCGCCTTTTTGGCGGAGAAGGAAAAGTCGTGGAGCCATTTATGGCGGCACTGGAGATGATCCACACCTATTCACTGGTTCACGACGACCTGCCGGCGATGGATAACGACGAATACCGCCGGGGCAGGAAGACGACCCATGTGGTTTACGGGGAAGCGATGGGAATTCTTGCGGGAGACGCACTGCTCAATTATGCGTTTGAGACGGCAGTGAAAGCATTAGACATTGCTCCCGAAAAGAGCCTTCAGATTGGAAAGGCACTTAAGATTCTGGCCGAAAAGGCAGGAATTTACGGAATGATCGGCGGACAGGTTGTGGATGTGGCATCCTGCGGTAAGGGACTGGACGAAGCGATGCTGAACTTCATCTATGAGCTGAAGACCGGAGCACTCATTGAAAGTGCTATGATGATCGGTGCAGTGCTTGCCGGTGCTACGCAGGAACAGGTAAGAACGGTGGAGAAGATCGCATCGGATGTGGGAATTGCATTCCAGATCCAGGATGACATCCTGGACGTGACGAGCACGCAGGAAGAACTCGGGAAACCGATCCACAGCGATGAAAAGAATGAAAAATCGACATATGTGACCATAAAAGGTCTGGATGAGGCGGCAAAGGACGTAGAAAGAATCTCGGAAGAAGCAGTGGAGCTGCTTCAGAGTCTGAATCTTGAGAATCCTTATCTGACATGGCTGATTCAGGAACTGGTACATAGGAGAAAATAATGAGGTGTTGGCATGTATCTGGAACAGATTCAGAAAGCAAATGATATCAAAAAATTGAAGGACGAGGAGCTGGATGAACTGGCTCTTGAGATCCGGAAATTTCTCATAGATAAAATCAGCCGAACCGGAGGGCATCTTGCCTCCAATCTTGGTGTGGTGGAACTCACCATGGCCATGCACTTGAATTTCGATCTTCCGGAGGATAAGATTATCTGGGATGTGGGCCACCAATCCTATACCCATAAGATTCTGACCGGAAGAAAAGACGGGTTTGATGATTTGAGAAAATATGGCGGCATGAGCGGATTCCCGAAAAGAAAGGAAAGTGACTGTGACGCATTTGACACGGGACACAGCTCCACTTCCATTTCCGCGGGGCTTGGATATGTGTGTGCGCGGGATATCCTCGGGGAGGATTATCATGTGATTTCCGTCATCGGTGATGGATCCCTGACGGGAGGAATGGCTTACGAGGCACTCAACAACGCGGCCACACTCAAAACTAATTTTATTATTGTGTTAAATGATAACAAAATGTCTATTTCCCAGAATGTGGGCGGAATGTCCCAGTATCTGGACGGACTGCGCACCGCCAAGGCCTATACTGACTTGAAAAATGCGGTTGAGACGGTGGTGGGAAGCATTCCGGTCGGCGGCGAGAAGCTCGTAAAACATATGCGCAAGACGAAGAGCAGCATCAAACAGCTCTTTGTGCCGGGTATGTTTTTTGAAGATATGGGGATCAAATATTTAGGACCGGTGGACGGGCATAACCTGAAAGCACTCTGCCGGGCGTTCAAAGAAGCAAAGAGAGTGAAAGGGCCGGTGCTTCTTCATGTGCTGACCCGCAAAGGAAAAGGATACCTCCCGGCAGAGCAGGATCCGTCGAAATTCCACGGAACCGGGCCATTTGACATCGTAACGGGAGAGCCGTTGACAAAGAGTGCGAAAGATTCTTACACGGATGTGTTTTCCAAAGTCATGCTGGATCTTGGGAAAAAGGATGAACGTCTGGTGGCAATCACGGCTGCGATGGAGGACGGAACAGGACTTGCCGCTTTCCATAAGCATTTCCCGGACCGGTTCTTCGATGTGGGGATCGCCGAAGGGCATGGCGTGACGTTCGCGGCGGGACTTGCGGCAGCCGGCCTTCATCCGGTATTTGCGGTTTACTCATCTTTCCTGCAGAGGGGATTTGATCAGATCATCCACGATGTATGTCTGCAGAAGCTTCCGGTCGTGTTTGCCATTGACAGGGCAGGTCTGGTAGGAAGCGACGGCGAGACGCATCAGGGCGATTTTGATCTGTCCTATCTTTCGATGGTGCCGAATATGACGGTGATGTCACCGAAGAATAAATGGGAACTGGCAGACATGCTGCGCTTTGCGGTAAAAATGGGAGCACCGGCCGCGCTTCGGTATCCCCGTGGCACGGCGTACGACGGATTCAAAGAATACCGTCAGCCGATCGTCTACGGCAAGAGTGAAGCGATTTTCGAGGAGGATTCCATTGCCATCCTGAGTGTGGGACATATGTTTGAAACGGCCGTGCGTGTGCGTGAACAGCTGAAGGATACCGGTTACAACTGCACGCTGATCAACGCGCGCTTCGTGAAACCGATCGATGAAGAAATGCTCCTTGCACTGGCAGGTGAACATGAACTTCTCGTTACGATCGAAGAAAATGTCAAAAGCGGCGGTTACGGAGAAAGAGTGTTGGATTTTGTTTCCAGAAAAGGATTGAAGATGAAGGTACTTATGATCGCATTGCCGGATGATTATATTGAACACGGCAGTGTGGATGTACTGCGCCGGGAAGTCCTGATGGATGATGAGTCCATAGCGAAGCGAGTCATGACGGAATATATGGGACGGAGAGGATAAAAAGACATGAAAGAACGGTTGGATGTATTACTTGTAAAGCAGGGTCTGGCAGCCTCCAGAGAGAAAGCAAAGGCAATCATCATGTCCGGCAATGTGTTTGTGGACGGACAGAGAGAAGATAAAGCGGGAACCACATTTTTCGAAGATGTAAAGATTGAAGTAAAAGGGCATACCCTTCCTTATGTGAGCCGGGGAGGGCTGAAGCTGGAGAAAGCGATGAAGAATTTTGATGTCTCCATGGAGGGCAAGGTGTGCACCGATGTGGGATCCTCTACGGGAGGCTTTACGGACTGTATGCTGCAAAATGGAGCCAGAAAAGTATTTGCAATTGATGTCGGAAGAGGGCAGCTTGACTGGAAGCTAAGACAGGATGAGCGTGTTGTCTGCATGGAGAAGACCAATATCCGCTATGTGGTTCCGGAAGATCTCGGCGAGCCGATCGATTTTTCTTCCATCGATGTCTCCTTCATTTCCCTTACCAAGGTGCTTCTTCCGATCCGGAATTATCTGAAAGATGATGGGGAAATCGTGGCACTGATCAAACCACAGTTTGAGGCGGGGCGTGAGAAAGTCGGTAAAAAAGGAGTGGTCAGGGAAAAAAGTACTCATGTTGAAGTGATTGAGAAAGTGACAGAATATGCCGTTTCCATAGGATTTAAGGTAAAGGCGCTGGAGTTTTCGCCGATCAAAGGACCGGAAGGTAATATCGAATATCTGGTTCATTTGCAGAAATGCCCGCCGGAAGAAGCAAAAGTGGAGGAAGGTGTACGTATCCGTCAGGTGACGGATGCGGCGTTTGACACACTTGCATAACAGGGATATGAGGCTGAAAATGGAACGATTTTATATTATTACAAATTATGCAAAAGACGAAGACTATCGAATAACGACTCGGATCAAAGAGTGTATTGAGTCTTACGGGAAGACCTGTATCCTTTGCCAGAAGGATGACTATGAGAAGATCAGACCGGAGACGATACCGAATCAGATCGACTGTGCACTGGTCGTTGGAGGCGACGGAACGTTCATCCAGGCATCCAGAACCTTGTTCGGAAGAGAGATTCCTATGCTTGGCATCAATATGGGAACGCTTGGATATCTGACGGAAGTAGAGGTCCAGAATGTGGAGCGCGCCATCGAACAGCTGATGACAGGCAACTATGCGATCGAGAACAGAATGATGCTCTACGGTTCCGGCCCGAATCAGATGCGGGATGTGGCACTGAACGATATTGTTGTCACAAGAAGCGGACTGATGAAAATCATCCAGATCAATCTGTATGTCAATGGGGAATTTTTAAATTCGTATAAAGCAGACGGAATCATTATTTCTACACCGACCGGATCGACCGCATATAACCTTTCGGCAGGCGGCCCGATTGTGGAGCCCAGGGCATCGCTCATCGTGGTCACCCCGATCTGTTCACACGGACTGAATTCACGGAGCATTGTTTTTTCGGGAGATGATGAGATCGTGATTGAGATTGGAGCTCATCGTGCAGGACAGTGTGAAGAGGCGGCGATCAGTTTTGACGGGGCAGATGTGATTCCTTTGCATACCGGAGACCGGGTGAGAATTAAAAAAGCCTGGGAGACGGCGAAAATCGTCAAATTGAGCAAGATCAGTTTCCTGGAGACTATGCGTGAGAAGATGAAGGGAAATTAGGGCATTGCCTGATAAATATGGAAAGGAACTGGAACATGAAAGTAAACCGACACGCGAAAATAGTAGAACTTATAAATAAATACCAGATCGAGACACAGGAAGAACTTGCAGAGCGGCTGAACCAGGTTGGTTTCCATGTGACACAGGCAACGGTGTCCAGAGATATCCGGGACCTCAAGCTTACGAAAGTTCCGGCTGAGAACGGAAAACAGAAATACGCAGTACTGGAAAGCGGAAATACTGCCATGGGAGAAAAGTATATCCGCATTCTGCGTGACGGATTCGTGTCGATGGATATGGCACAGAATATTCTGGTCATCAAGACGGTCTCCGGGATGGCGATGGCAGTGGGGGCCGCTCTGGACGCGATGAAATGGACAGAACTGGTGGGATGTATTGCCGGAGACGACACCGTGATGTGCGCGGTGCGAAGTGTGGATGATACCATCCTTTTGATGGAAAAGATCAAGAAGCTGCTCGCGAAGTAGCTGAAAAGTAGAACAGGAGGAAGCATGTTACAGAATCTACATGTGAAGAATCTCGCCCTGATCGATGAGGTCGAAGTGGATTTTGCGGAAGGTCTGAATATTCTGACCGGAGAGACTGGGGCAGGAAAATCAATCGTATTGGGAAGTGTGAGTCTTGCCCTCGGCGGGCGCTATTCAGCTGATATGCTGCGAAAAGGAACGGATGCGGGGCTTGTAGAGCTTACCTTTTCCGTGAATTCTCCTGAGACGATCCGCAAGCTTGAAGAGCTGGAGATTCATCCGGATGACGGGCAGATCATCATCAGCCGCAAACTGACGGGCTCCAGAAGTGTGAGCCGGATCAACGGGGAGACGGTGACAGCCTCTAAGATCCGGGAAGTGGCATCGGCGCTTATTGATATACACGGACAGCATGAGCATCAATCCCTGCTTTATAAAAAGAATCACCTGGCCATACTCGATGCATTTGCCAAGGATGCGGACGGTGTGAAAAAACAGGTACAGGAAGCGTACCGGACATATCGTGCCGTGCAAAAGGAACTGAACGAGGCGGATACGGATGAAGCTCAGAGACTGAAGGAGATTTCCTTCCTGGAATTTGAGATCGAAGAGATCCAGAATGCGGGACTATCCGAAGAAGAAGATTTGGAAATAGAAGAAACATATCGAAAGATGGTGTCCGGCAAACGAATCGCAGAGAGTCTGGAAGAGGCCTATGCCTATCTGGCAGGAGAGAACCAGGAAAATGCAGGCGAACTTCTGGGACGCGCTGTCCGTGCCATCGCAGATGCGACCGGATACGACAAGCATACGGAAGAGCTGTACGGCCAGATCATGGAAGTGGAGAGCCTTCTGGGGGATTTCAGCCGGGAACTGAGAGATTACACGGATTCGCTGTCTTTTTCACCGGAAGCTTTCTATGAAGTGGAGAGCAGACTGAACGATATCAATCACCTCAAGTCCAAATACGGCAACACCGTGACGGAGATTCTCGAATACTGTGAAAAACAGCAGCAGCGACTTCAGATCCTTCAGGATTACGATCATTATCTGGATACCCTGAAAGTCCGCGTAAAAGAAGCAGAGGACAGATTAGGGGAGTTGTGCGAAAAACTGAGCCGGATTCGTCAAAAAGAGGCAAAAAAACTGCAGGAAAAGATCCTGGAAGGGCTTCTGGACCTGAATTTTCTTGAAGTGCAGTTCGAGATCCGGTTCACAAAAACCCAGGATTACACAGCGGAAGGAACCGATGATGTGGAGTTTATGATTTCCATGAATCCGGGACAGCCCCAAAAGCCGCTGGCGGAGGTCGCATCCGGCGGTGAACTATCCCGAATCATGCTGGCAATCAAGTCGGTTCTTGCAGATAAAGATGAGATCGAGACACTGATATTCGACGAAATCGATGTGGGGATCAGCGGACGCACGGCGCAGAAGGTCTCCGAGAAGATGGGCGTGATCGGGCGGAAACATCAGGTGATTTGCATTACCCATCTGGCGCAGATCGCAGCGATGGCGGATGCCCATTATGCGATCGAAAAAAAAGTGGAAAATCATGTGACGAAAACCAGCATTTCCCGGCTGGACGAAGAAGCATCCGTAAGAGAACTGGCGCGGATTCTGGGAGGCGCCCAGATCACGGATGCAGTGCTTCGCAATGCCGAAGAAATGAAAAATCTGGCATCCGGTTTAAAATAAAGATATTTTTTGCATACTAAAAGCAGGAACACAAGTTTCCTGCTTTTTTTGTATCTGTTCAGAGCCGAGCAGTGGTTTCAAAGTTGGCTCTGAACACTTACGTTTTTTCATCAGAATCTTCAGAAAAAGCAGGAGAAAGGGGAACAGACATGACAGTCAGATGGTATCGAAGAATGCTGATTATTTTATTGGTGTTTGCCGTGACGGTCGGCGGCAGCTACTGCTTCCTGCAGATAAAAAGGGAGGAACTGAAAAAAGAGGTGAGCGCAGGCACCGGATCCGAGAATCTGTTGATTCCGGGAGGAATGCCAATAGGCATATACATGGAGACGGACGGAGTGATGGTACTCGGCACAGACGAGATCAAAAGCAGTGACGGGAGCTCAACTTCCCCTGCAAAACATCTGGTGAAAGACGGAGATTATATCGTCGGAATCGATGAAGAAGAGGTAGAAAATAAGCAGGAACTCATCGAAGTTATGCAGAATTTGTCGAAAAAAACCGTAATTCTGCACTTACGTAGAAAAATGGAGTATATTGATGTAAAGATTCATCCTGCAAAGGATGAAGAGGGGAAGTATAAACTTGGCATCTGGGTAAGGGACAATGTGCAGGGACTCGGAACCATCACATTTCTGAATGCGAACAGCGAGTTCGGAGCGCTTGGTCACGGAATCCATGATGTGGACACGAGTGAGCTTTTGGAAATATCAGAAGGCACTCTTTATGAAACCAGTATACAAAACATCAAAAAAGGGCAGAATGGCAGTCCGGGAGGCATGGAAGGAATCATTGTATATAATCACTACAATGTACTCGGAAGTATAACGAGCAATACGGAAACGGGAATCTATGGGAAAATCGACCGGGTAGATAAGGTGTTCAAGAACCAGGAGGCCTATCCGGCAGCTTCGAAAGAAGAAATCAAAACAGGGAAAGCGTATATCCGATGCGCCGTAAGCGGTGAAGTAAAAGATTATGAGATTCAGATTACAAAAATCGACTTACACCCGGGGGAGGTCAATAAGGGAATCGAGATCCGGGTCACCGATGAGGAACTTTTGAGAATAACAGGCGGAATTGTGCAGGGAATGAGTGGAAGTCCTATTTTGCAGGACGGAAAAATTGTGGGAGCAGTCACGCATGTTTTCGTACAGGATTCGACAAAAGGCTACGGCATTTTCATCGAAAATATGCTGGAGAATCTTGACGAATAGCGTCAAGCGCGAAAAATGTCTAATTTTTACGACTTTGTTTTCTTGTATCCGGCAAATTCAGGAGCATATAATGTTTCCCGTAACAGCCGTAAATCTGCTGTCAAATCGAAGGAGGGTATAACTTTATGGAAAGGCTGAATGTTGCGATTGCCGACGATAATGAACGAATGCTGGATTTATTGAGCGAAATTATCGAAAGTGATCAGGAATTGAATCTTGTTGGAAAGGCGAACAACGGGGAGGATATGTATCATATTATCAAAGAAGAGGAACCGGATGTTGTACTTCTGGATCTGATCATGCCGAAAATGGACGGGATCAGTGTGATGGAACTTGTGAGCCAGGATAAGGCGGTCAAAAAACAACCCAATTTCATTGTTGTGACCGCAATCGGACAGGAGCGGATTACGGAAGATGCCTTTGAAAAAGGTGCATCATACTATATTTTAAAACCTTTCAACAATGAGACTGTGCTACAGCGGATAAAAAGTACCGGCCACGGAACAAAAGCGGCGGACCGGAAAGAAGAAACGATGGTTACAAAAGGACCGGACATGCAGGAGAACCTGGAAAAACAAGTGACGGATCTTCTTCATGAGATCGGGATACCGGCACACATCAAGGGATATCATTATCTTCGGGATTCGATATTGATGGTCGTAGACGATATGGATATTCTGAATGCGATTACCAAGATTCTGTATCCGACCGTGGCGAAAAAACATCAGACCACGGCGAGCAGAGTAGAAAGAGCAATACGCCATGCGATCGAAGTTGCATGGAGCAGAGGAAAACTCGACACGCTGGAGCGGCTGTTCGGGTATACAGTAAGCAATGGAAAAGGCAAGCCTACAAATTCTGAGTTTATCGCGCTTGTCGCAGATACGATCCGATTACAGTCAAAGCACAGATAAATCTTTTCAAATCGCCGTTTTTGCGGTATAATTAGTAGCTAGAAAGCCGCAAGAGAGAAGAAGGAGGGCGCAGGATGAAAAAGATATTGTTTGTAGCATCGGAAGCGGTGCCATTTATTAAAACGGGAGGCCTTGCAGATGTTGTCGGCTCACTTCCGAAATATTTTGACAAAAAGAAATACGACGTGCGTGTGATGATTCCAAAGTATGTATGTATGAAGGAAGAATGGAAGAATCAGCTTGTTTATAAGACTCATTTTTATATGGATCTGAATTGGCGGCAGCAGTATGTGGGAATTCTGGAACTGCAGTACGAAGGTGTTACATTCTATTTTATTGATAACGAATATTATTTTAACGGACCGAAGCCGTATGGAGATATTGCCTATGATATTGAGAAGTTCGCATTTTTCTCCAAAGCAGCGCTTTGCGCACTCCCGCTCCTGGATTTCCGCCCCGATATTATTCACTGCCACGATTGGCAGACAGGACTTGTCCCGGTATTTCTTGACAACTTCCGTTACGGAAATGAGTATTTCAGAGGAATCAAGACTGTATTTACCATCCATAATCTGAAGTTCCAGGGCGTGTGGGATAAGAAAACGGTTCGTGATATCACCGGACTTCCGGATTACTATTTCACACCGGATAAACTGGAGGCATACCGGGATGCCAACTTCCTCAAAGGCGGTATCGTGTATTCAGACCGCGTGACAACGGTAAGCAATACCTACGCAGAAGAAATAAAGACACCATTTTACGGAGAAAAGCTGAACGGACTTATGAATGCCCGTTCCAATTGTCTCTCCGGAATTGTAAATGGAATTGACTACAATGAGTTCAATCCGGAGACAGACCCGAACATTGTGAAAAATTATTCTATTGAGACATTCCGCAAGGAAAAAGTGAAGAATAAGACCGCACTTCAGGAAGAGCTTGGCCTGGAAAAAGATCCTCATAAGATGCTGATCGGTATTGTATCCCGACTGACAGACCAGAAGGGATTTGACCTGGTCAACTATGTAATGGATGAACTTTGTCAGGATGAGGTGGAGATCGTCATTCTTGGTACCGGAGAAGAACGCTATGAGAACAGCTTTCGTTATTTCGCATGGAAATATCCGGAGAAAGTCAGTGCCAATATCTATTATTCCGAGCCGATGTCACACAAAGTGTATGCATCCTGTGATGCATTCCTGATGCCGTCACTTTTTGAACCTTGCGGACTGAGTCAGCTTATGAGCCTTCGTTACGGAACCGTACCGATCGTTCGTGAGACCGGTGGACTGAAAGATACGGTTGAGCCGTACAACGAGTTCGAGAAGACGGGAACCGGATTCAGTTTTATGAACTTTAATGCGCATGAGATGCTTGGAACGATCCGTTATGCAGAACGTATTTATTATGATAGAAAACGTGACTGGAACAAGATCGTGGAACGAGGCATGCAGAAAGACTTCTCATGGAGCAATTCAGCAAGATTATATGAAGATCTCTATGAAGGAATGTAATAATTGGTAAAATTATCCCTAGTAAGAGAGTCGGTATTGAGATATAATGGAAGATAAGTATGTTAGAATAGGAGAGAAAGAATGAAAATCAAAGAAAGACTACAGGAAAATAAAGTACATATTTCATTTGAAGTATTTCCGCCGAAGACAGATGCAGGCTTTGAATCCGTTATGGGAGCGGTGGAGAAAATCGCTGCTCTGAAGCCCTCTTATATCAGTGTTACCTATGGTGCCGGCGGCGGAACGAGCAAGAATACAGTGAAGATCGCTTCACACATTAAGAAAGATCTGGGTGTGCCGAGTCTCGCACATCTGACTTGCGCGTCTTCCACAAGGGAAGAAGTTCATGCAGTGATCGACCGGCTGAAAGAAGAGGGAATTGAAAATATTCTTGCACTTAGGGGAGATATTCCGAAAGACGCCAGTTTCCCGATTCCGGGACAGTATCACTATGCATCCGAACTGATCCGGGACATCAAAGAACAGGGAGATTTCTGTATTGGCGCAGCCTGCTATCCGGAAGGACATGTAGAATCTGCAAGCAAGAATGAAGACATTCTCCATTTGAAAGAAAAAGTGGACTGCGGTGTGGATTTTCTTACGACACAGATGTTTTTCGATAACAGTATTCTTTATAATTTCCTTTATCGCATCCGCGAAAAAGGGATCACGGTTCCGGTGCTTCCCGGAATCATGCCGGTTACCAACGGTAAGCAGATCGCAAGGATTTGTTCGCTCTCCGGAACTGTGCTTCCGCAGAGATTTCTCGCGGTAGTGGATAAATTCGGAGATAATCCGGCGGCAATGCAGCAGGCCGGAATCGCGTATGCGACAGACCAGATCATCGATCTGATTGCAAACGGAATACAGAATATCCATATTTATTCTATGAATAAGCCGGAGGTTGCAGCGGCAATCATGGCAAATCTTTCAGAAATTATGAAATAGGTGTAACTATGACAGACTTAAGGACGAAAGAAGCGATTCGTTACCTTGGTTATGGAAAACACGCGGTAGATGAGGGAACGCTTGGGCTGATTTCAGACTCTTTCAGGGATCTGGAAGCATGTGCGGCAGCGAAATCCATCTACCGCATTTTTGAATGTGAACATACAGGGGAGAACGAATTACAAATAGGAAAAATGAATATTACAAGCAGGAGTCTCGGAAGGAACCTGAAGGGATGCGGCAGTGTGGTTCTGCTTGGAGCTACACTGGGGACCGGCGTGGATCTGATGATGAAGCGGTTCTCCCTCACAGATATGGCCAAGACGGTGGTACTTCAGGCCTGCGCCGCAGCGTATCTGGAGGAATATCTGGATCAGCTCCAGGAGAAGATCGGTGAAGAGCTAAGACAACAGGAAAAATGGCTCAGACCACGATTCAGTCCCGGGTACGGGGATTTTGACATTCATCATCAGAAGGACATTCTGCAAATGCTGGATACGGCCAAAACGATCGGCCTTACGATGACGGACAGCTATATGCTTACACCGGTCAAATCTGTGACTGCACTGATCGGGATCAGCGATTCCGATGAGAAATGTCATATCAAAGGCTGTGAATCCTGTGGGAAGACAGACTGCATTTACAGAAGAAACTAGAAGAAGTTAGAAGGAGCAATGGACATGAGTATACGAGAAAGACTGGGCAGAGAACTGCTCTTTTTTGACGGAGGAATGGGGACGCTTCTCCAGGAACGGGGACTGGAACCGGGAGAGCTCCCTGAAGTATGGAATCTGAAGCACCCGGAAGAGGTCGAGGAGATCCACCGGAGATATTTTGAAGCAGGCAGCGACATCGTCCTGACCAATACGTTCGGGGCAAATGCCTGCAAATTCCATGATGACAACTGGTCACTGGAGGAAGTTATCTGTGCTGCCGTGAAAAATGCAAAGCGGGCACAGGAGCAGGGAGTGCTGGATGGAAGAGAAACCTATGTGGCACTCGATATGGGACCCACCGGTAAGTTGTTAAAGCCCATGGGCGATCTGGATTTTGAGGATGCGTACCGCGCATTTGCAGAAGCTGCCACCCTCGGAGAAAAGAACGGTGCAGATCTCATCCATATAGAAACCATGAGTGACACCTACGAGGTGAAAGCTGCGGTACTTGCCGCGAAAGAAAACACCTCCCTTCCGGTATTTGCCACGATGATCTTCGATGAGCGGGGAAAACTTCTGACCGGCGGAGATGTCCCGTCCGTTGTGGCGATGCTTGAAGGACTGGGAGTCGATGCCATCGGAATGAACTGCGGCCTCGGACCGGACCAGATGCTTCCACTTCTGAAAGAGATGCGACGCTACACCTCTCTTCCGGTCATCGTAAAGCCAAATGCGGGACTTCCGAAGCAGAAGAACGGGGAGACATATTATGATGTAGAGCCGGAACGTTTTGCCGCCACGATGAAGAAAATCGTAGAAGAGGGTGCCTGCGTCATCGGAGGCTGCTGTGGAACCACACCCGATCATATCCGAAGAATGGTGGAAGCCTGCAAGGACCATCCAATCCTTCCGGTGGAAGAGAAGGAGGATACCATCGTTTCCTCCTATGGGAAAGCAGTGATTTTAGGGGATATGCCGCTTATTATCGGTGAGCGCATTAATCCGACCGGCAAAAAAAGGTTTAAAGAAGCATTGAAAGCGCACGATATGGATTACATCCTCAAAGAGGGAATCACACAGCAGGAGAAGGGTGCGCACATTCTGGATGTCAATGTGGGACTGCCGGATATCGATGAAGTGCAGATGATGAAGGATGTAGTGACCCAGCTTCAGAGCGTGACCAGCCTTCCGCTGCAAATCGACACGGTAGACGCAAAGGCCATGGAAGCCGCCATGCGGATCTACAACGGCAAACCTATGCTTAACTCCGTTAGCGGCAAACAGGAATCCATGAACGCCGTCTTCCCGCTGGTGAAAAAATACGGTGGTGTCGTAGTCGGGCTGACCTTAGACGAACAGGGAATACCTTCCGATGCAGACGGAAGAGTGAAGATCGCCGGAAAAATCATCGAAGAAGCCGCAAAATACGGAATCAGGAAGAAAGATATTGTTATCGATGTGCTGACCATGACCATCAGCTCCGAGAAGGACGGTGCAAAAGTCACCCTGGAAGCCCTCAGAAAAGTGCGAGAGATCTACGGAGTGCGCACCGTACTCGGCGTATCCAACATTTCCTTCGGACTTCCCAAAAGACCGGTGATCAACAGCCATTTCTACACCATGGCGATGCAGAACGGACTGACGGCAGGCATCATCAATCCTTCCTCCGAAGAAATGATGAAATCTTACGACGCATTCCTCGCACTGATGGGATACGATGAAAACTGTACCTCCTATATCACCAAATATGCCGCACAGGCAGCGGCGGAAAAAGCTGCGGCACAGGTGGCAGGCGGAAACGGAACACTCCGGATAGCGGGCGGAAACGGCCCCTCCCAGCCGGTGGGCACAGATACCGGGAACACACTGACATTAAAATACGCAATCGAAAAAGGCCTGAAGGAAGAAGCCCATCATCTCACCCGGGAACTCGTGAAAACACGGGATGCGATGGAGATCATCCAGCAGGAACTGATCCCCGCACTCAACGTCGTTGGAGACGGCTTTGAAAAAGGAACCGTGTTCCTTCCCCAGCTCCTCATGAGTGCCGACGCCGCAAAAATCGCCTTTGCCGTTATCAAAGACGTACTCGCCGAATCCGGAACTGCCGAAGAAAAAAAAGAAAAAATCATCCTTGCAACCGTCAAAGGCGACATTCACGATATCGGCAAAAACATCGTCAAAGTCCTTCTCGAAAACTACGGCTTCGAAGTCCTGGACCTCGGCAAAGATGTACCGCCGGAACTTATCGTAGAAAAAGCAATTGAAGAAGAAGTGACACTCGTAGGCCTAAGCGCACTCATGACCACCACCGTAGTCAGCATGGAAGAAACCATCCGCCAGCTCCGCGAGAAAAAGCCCGACTGCCGCGTCATGGTAGGAGGCGCCGTCCTCAACCAGGAATACGCCGACATGATCGGCGCCGACTTCTACGGCAAAGATGCCATGCAGTCCGTACACTACGCCCAGTCCCTCTTCGGAACAGAAAACAAAGTTTAGAAAAAATTCATAAAATCAAGCCACAAAAACCACAAATTATGTGAAAATTGATTTGAAAAGAACCCATTCATATGTTATGATAAAACTAGTTTAGCAAGGGAGGCACGAGTATGGCATTTTTCTCAACACTAATCAGCACACTTATTAAAATGGCTATCATAGCAGTCTTCGCATTCCTCGGAATCCTGACCGGAAAAAAACTGCGCGACCGCAAAAACGCCAAAACCGCAGCTGAAGAAAAATAATGAAGACAGATAAAAAGATTCTCCGGATCATAAATCCGGAGAATCTTTTTATTTGTCTGACTTCCCCCGCTCAATCGGTCCCATCTATGGGACCCAATTGAGCCCCACCCAGGAAAACCACATCCTCCCCCAGAAAATGCACATCCTCCCCCAGAAAATGCACATCCTCCCCCATGGAAATGCACAGCCCCCGCCTGACAGGGATGGTTCCCGGACCGTCAAAAACGCCGGCACTTGATGGCAGCAGCCGCATGCGCGGCGCCCTGGCATCATAGTACCGCTGCGTTTTTGCCCGAGCGAAAGCGAGTCCGGGAACCATCCCTGCCAGGCGGGGGCGTCCCCATTTTCCAACGCGAAACAGTTGACAAACCTCCCCACAATCTTTATAATTAAACTTTAGCAAATTGCGTGCAGAATTTTGCACGATACAGTATAGGAGGAAAAAGATGAAAGCGTACGGAGTAAACGAATTAAGACGTATGTTCCTTGAGTTTTTTGAGAGTAAGGACCATTTGAAGATGAAGAGTTTTTCGCTGGTACCGCACAACGACAACAGCCTTTTGCTGATCAACTCCGGTATGGCACCGTTAAAGCCGTATTTTACCGGACAGGAGATCCCGCCGAGACGTCGTGTGACGACCTGCCAGAAGTGTATTCGTACCGGTGATATTGAAAATGTTGGAAAGACAGCACGTCACGGTACATTTTTTGAAATGCTCGGTAACTTCTCTTTTGGAGATTACTTTAAGAGAGAAGCAATCCACTGGTCATGGGAGTTCTTGACAGAAGTTGTGGGACTGGACCCGAACAGATTATATCCGTCTGTATATCTGGATGACGATGAAGCATTTGAGATCTGGAATAAAGAAATCGGAATCGCTCCGGAGCGGATTTTCCGTTTTGGAAAAGAAGACAATTTCTGGGAGCATGGTTCAGGCCCGTGCGGTCCATGTTCTGAGATCTATTATGACCGCGGTGAGAAATACGGCTGCGGCAAACCGGGATGTACCGTAGGATGTGAATGTGACCGATACATGGAGATCTGGAACAACGTATTTACCCAGTTTGACAATGACGGACATAACAATTATACAGAACTGGAACAGAAGAACATTGATACCGGTATGGGACTTGAGAGACTTGCATGTATCGTACAGGATGTAGATTCCATGTTCGATATTGATACACTGAAGGCACTTCGCGATCAGGTATGCGAACTTGCAGGTGTGTCTTACGGTGAAGATTATAATACAGACGTATCCCTTCGCGTGATCACCGACCATATTCGTTCCGTATCGTTCATGATTTCCGATGGAATCATGCCTTCCAATGAAGGACGCGGCTATGTGCTGAGAAGACTTCTCCGCCGTGCCTGCCGTCACGGAAGACTTTTGAACATCGAGGGCGGTTTTCTGACCAAGCTTGCAGAGACTGTAATCGAAGGTTCCAAGGACGGCTATCCGGAGCTGGAAGAGAAGAAAGACTTTATCATGAATGTGATTCGCAAAGAAGAAGAGCAGTTCGACAGGACGATCGATCAGGGCCTTGTCATTCTCAATGAGATGAAAGAGAAGATGGTGGTAGAAGGCGTAAAGACTCTGTCCGGCGAGGATGCATTCAAATTATATGATACCTACGGATTCCCGCTTGATCTGACAAAAGAGATCCTGGAAGAAGAGAAAATGGATGTGGATGAAGAAGGCTTCAAGGCTGCCATGGAAGTACAGCGTCAGACTGCAAGAAAAGCACGTAAAGTGACAAACTATATGGGCGCAGACGTGACCGTTTACGAATCCATCGATCCTTCCGTGACATCCGAATTTGTCGGATATGATAACCTGACCTATGAATCAAAGATCACCGTTCTTACAACCGACGAAGAGGTTGTGGATGCACTGTCAGATGGAGAAAGAGGAACCATTTTTGTAGAGAAGACTCCGTTCTACGCAACCAGCGGCGGACAGGAAGCTGACCACGGCGTGATCAGCTGCGGAGATGGAGAATTCATCGTAGAAGATGTTGTAAAACTGCTCGGCGGCAAGATCGGTCATATCGGACGCATGACCCGCGGAATGATGAAAGCGGGAGATACGGTAACACTTACCGTAGATGCCGAGAGACGTTCTCTCTGCGCAAGAAACCACAGTGCGACTCATCTGCTTCAGAAAGCACTCCGCACGGTTCTCGGAACTCATGTTGAACAGGCAGGTTCCAGCGTAAATGACGAAAGACTGCGTTTTGACTTCTCGCATTTCTCTGCAATGACACCGGAAGAATTGCAGAGGACCGAAGATATGGTCAACGACAGCATTTCCAGATCCCTTCAGGTTATCGCGAAGAATATGCCGATCGAAGAAGCAAGAAAGACCGGAGCACAGGCACTTTTCGGTGAAAAATACGGTGATATTGTACGAGTTGTCAATATGAGTGATTACTCCATCGAATTCTGTGGAGGAACCCACGTTGCAAATACAGGAGAAATCGGAGCATTTAAGATCATATCCGAGAGCGGTGTGGCAGCCGGCGTGCGCCGTATCGAAGCGTTGACTTCCAAAGGACTTATGAAATATTACGCGGCTCTGGAAGAAAAGATGCACGAAGCTGCGAAGCTTCTGAAGGCAACTCCGGATAATCTTGCAGAGAAGATCGCGCATCTTCAGGCTGAGAACAAAGAACTTCACAGTGAAGTAGAGAGCCTGAAGAGCAAACTGGCAAAGGACGCTATGGGCGATGTGATGAGCCAGGTAGAAGAAGTGAACGGAGTGAAGGTTCTTGCTGTCAGCGTAGAAGATATGGATATGAACGGACTTCGCGATCTCGGCGACCAGCTCAAAGAGAAGCTTGGAGAAGGTGTGGTTGTGATCGCATCTGCGGCAGGCGGCAAAGTCAGCCTGATGGCAACCGCAACCGACGGAGCAATGAAGAAAGGCGCTCATGCCGGTAATCTGATCAAGGCAATCGCATCCTGCGTTGGCGGTGGCGGCGGCGGACGCCCGAACATGGCACAGGCAGGCGGAAAGAATCCGGCAGGCATTCCGGATGCACTTGCAAAAGTGAAAGAGGTTTTAGCAGGACAGATTCAATAAATTAGTAACAGTTCAGCCATAAAGCTCGAGCCGACTGCTTCGCAGTCTTTCCCGCTGCATATGCAGCTAAGGCTCTCGCTCATGGCAAAGCGCCATATACAGATATTTAAAAGCAGTCTGCTGCAAGTAAACTTGCGCATTCTGCTTTTAAATATCTGTGCATGGCTGAACTGTTACATAAATTATGCATAATTTGGCATATTTTTAAAGAAAATTCTTGACTGTATTAAAAAATATGCTATAATCATGTGTAGTGCAATAAAATACCCGAACAGTCGTATAATGCACAATACAAGGCTGGAGGGGAGGTTAGGTGTGAGACTATGTCAAATGTAATCGTAAAAGAAAACGAGACGTTAGACAGCGCTTTACGCAGATTCAAAAGAAACTGCGCAAAGGCAGGAATTCAGCAGGAGATTCGTAAGAGAGAACATTACGAAAAACCAAGCGTAAGACGTAAAAAGAAATCCGAAGCTGCTAGAAAACGTAAATATAATTAATATGTGCAGAATAATGAGGTGTTTGAATATCAACACCTCATTTTTTTAGCGGGCAGGAGGTCGAAGGGCCAAGTGCCGGAGGAATGGATATGTGGTGGAATAGAGTGATTTTTGGAGTTGGAAGTTATGAATTAGTCATGTGGTTCCTGACTTACGGAATGCTGGGATGGCTCGTCGAATCGATCTATATGTCCTTTTGTAATAAAAAGCTGACGAACAGGGGATTCGGAAGAGGTCCGTTCTGTCCAATCTATGGTGTGGGGGCGCTGACTGTATTTTTTCTCCTCAGGCCATACAGCGAGAATCGTGTCCTGTTGTTTTTCATGGGATCCTTTTTCGCAACCATTCTGGAATATCTGACCGCACTTCTGATGCAGAAGGTGTTCGGAGAAGTCTGGTGGGATTATAATGAAAAACCTTTCAACTATAAAGGGATAATCTGTCTCGAAAGTTCGATCGCCTGGGGGTTCTATACCTTGTTTCTCTTCATGTTCCTGCAGAACACAGTGGAGGGAATCGTGGCATTGATCCCGCTTTATGTAGGACGGGTGGCAGGTTCGGTACTGATCACCGTATTCGGTATGGATTTTCTTTCATCCTTCTACAATGTAAAAAAGGATGATATGCCGGAATGTGTTACCGGACCGATCGAAAGAATAAAAGAGAATATCCGTAATTTTATTTAGAAAATTTATCTGAAATATCTATAATTTTTTTGTAAAAATTTTGTGTTGACAAATTTTAGACTGAGGTATATACTCATAATCGTTAAATGACAAAGGCGTCATGTACAGGATGTACATGGCGCTTTTTTTTATCTTGAAAGAAGATAAGACTCCCACCTTCATAGGTGGCGAGTTGCGCAAGTTACTCTTGGTGGGAGTCAAATCTACTTCATTTTGATATTTCTTACAACAATAAAGAAAATGGGAGGAATTTCTTATGAAACTCAAAGACACAGGATTAACAGCAGAAGAATTGAAAGCCATTGTAAACAAATACATGGTAGAAACCTATGCACGTTACGATTTCATCGCAGAGAGAGCAGAGGGAATGTATCTGTATGATGAAAAAGGCGTTGCATATCTTGACTTCTATGGCGGTGTTGCTGTAAACAGTGCCGGAAACAGAAATCCGAAAGTAGTTGCGGCAATCAAGGATCAGGTTGATGATATTATGCATACCTTCAACTACCCATATACCGTACCGCAGGCACTCCTTGCAAAAAAAATCTGTGACACGATCGGGATGGATAAGATTTTCTTCCAGAACTCAGGAACAGAAGCTAATGAATGCATGATCAAAATGGCAAGAAAATACGGTGTTGAAAAATACGGCCCGGAACATTACCATATCGTAACAGCTGTCAACGGTTTCCATGGCAGAACCTACGGAGCACTTTCAGCAACAGGTCAGCCGGACAATGCATGCCAGCTTGGATTCAAACCGATGCTTCCTGGATTCTCTTATGCAAAATACAATGATCTGGAAGATTTCAAATCAAAAGTAACAGAAAATACGATCGCGATCATGATCGAGCCGGTACAGGGCGAAGGCGGTGTACATCCGGCAACACAGGAATTCATCGAAGGACTTCGCAAGCTCTGCGATGAGAGAGGAATGCTTCTCCTTCTTGATGAAGTACAGACCGGATGGGGACGTACAGGTTCTCCGATGGCATTCATGGGATACGGAGTAAAACCGGACTGTGTAACTATGGCGAAAGCAATGGGCGGCGGAATGCCGATCGGAGCTTGCTGTGCAAGTGAAGAGGTTGCGAAAGTATTTACATCAGGAACACATGGTTCTACATACGGTGGACATCCTCTTGCATGTGCTGCATCTCTTGCATCTATCACAGAGATTCTGGACAACGACCTGAGCGGAAACGCAAAAGTAATGGGAGAATACTTCAAAGAAAAACTTGCAACCCTTCCACATGTAAAAGAAGCAAGAGGAAAAGGACTCCTGGTAGGCTGCGAATACGATATGCCGATTGCATTGGATGTGAAATGGGCATGCTTCCGCAGAAAACTTCTGATCACGGCGATCGGAAACAATGTAAACCGTATGATTCCGCCACTTACACTTACCAAAGATCACATTGATCAGGCAATCGAGATCATGAGAGATGCGATCCTTGAAGTGACAGGAGAATAGAAGACGGCGTGAAACAATCATAAATATTGCAAATAAAGGCATTGCATGCGAACATCACAAAGCATGGCAATGCCTTTTTTTGTTCCATGCATTTGAGAAAATGGTCCATTGGATTATTGTGAGTTGTCATGTATATAATAAAATGAGCTTGCTATTTTTGTGATTTGGCAGTATATTTCTTTCAAATGGTTCCGTATATAAGGCGGTTATTTACAATGGAGGGATAAATCAATGTTGAAACGGATGCAGCTTTTTCCGCTGAATTTTTATAAAAAGGCAAAGTTTAACGGAAGTATGGGAAAGATGAATTTCCGACTGGGAAAAGAAGAAAAAGAATCTGAGGATGGCGAGAAGGAGACGATCCTTCTGGGTACGGTCTGGGAAGGACCGTACAATTACGACAACACTCCGGAGGAAAAAAAAGAGACGAAAGAATTTGCCTTTGCAGAAGAAGGAATCTGCGAAGCGCTGGACTGGTTTAATGAAAAAGGAAAAGAATATAACGGAAACATAGGATAGAAGGTTCTATTTTAATGCGGCATGGCATTTATTAGTAACAGATGAATTGGTGAAGGAGCTGTTTTATGCGTAGATTTCTGGCTGTATTTCTGGGAATCGTACTGTGCCTGCAGACGAGTTATAGGATGCCATGCCTGGTCAGCCTGGCGAATGAAGAAACGCAAACAACCGGCAATATCCAGGATGATTCCGGGGAAAAAGAAAAAAATACAGAAGAACTTGGCATTTCCGCAGAGTCAGGAATAATTATGGAAGCTTCCTCCGGGAAAGTTCTCTATGAGAAGGAGGCCGACAAGGAGCTTCCGCCTGCGAGTGTGACCAAGATCATGACACTTCTGCTCATTTTTGATGCTCTTGAGAGTGGACAGATCCATCTGGAGGATGAGGTGACGACTTCCGAGTATGCGGCATCCATGGGCGGATCCCAGGTGTTTCTGGAACCGGGAGAAAAGCAGAGCGTGGAAACTATGATCAAATGCATTTCTGTGGCAAGTGCGAACGACGCCTGTGTGGCAATGTCCGAATTGATCTGTGGCAGTGAGCAGGCCTTTGTACAGAAGATGAACGAACGTGCCAAGGGGCTTGGAATGGAACATACTCATTTCGTAAACTGCAACGGACTGGATACGGACGGACACCTCACGACCGCAAAAGATATTGCGCTGATGTCTCGGGAACTCATCACAAAATATCCAGAGATTCATAAGTATTCCATGATCTGGATGGAAAATATAACCCATACGACCGCGAAGGGGACCAGCGAATTCGGCCTCACCAACACCAATAAACTGATTCGCCAGTACGAATACGCGACAGGACTGAAGACCGGTTCCACCAGTAAGGCGAAGTTCTGCCTTTCGGCAACGGCTGAAAAAGACGGGATTGAAATGATCGCTGTTGTCATGGCTGAGCCGGATTCCAAAACCCGTGTCAAGGATGCGATTTCTATGCTGAACTACGGTTTTGGAAAATGCAGCCGCTTCGTCGATGAAAATGTGCTTGAGGAGCCGATTTTTGCGGAAGTGACCAGGGGAATCGAAAAACAGGTTGAAGGCGAAGCCGAGAATTCCTTTCAGTATGTGGATGTCACAGGTGCAGATCTGAATGCCATAACGAAAGAAACAACGGTGGAACAACTCGATGCACCGGTGAAACAGGGCGATACCATCGGGCAGGTAAGCTACAAGCTGAACGGAGAAAAGATTGGTGAAGTTGCCATTTATGCAAAAGAAGATGTCGGAGCGATGACATTTTTTTCGGCATTGCTGGACGTATTGGAAGAAATGACAGTTTAAGGAGATGCAACGGAAATTCAGGAAAATGCTTTCGAAGGAGTTACGGCTACAGCTTTCTATCCCGGCGGGAATGAGACCTGGACAAGCGATGTGATGCAGAACTACGGCGGCACCATCACCTGGAAACCTCTCTGGCGGAGCTGGCTGGAGAAAATTCTGGAAAGACTTCCGCGCTGGTGGAAGTAGCATCACGCCAAGCTGTTATCCGAAATAGAAAAGCCCCGGTCAAAGCGAAGTTTACCCTCGGTCTGGCCGGGGTTCTATTGTGACGGACCATACGATCCTCGGTTAGAAGAATTTATAAATCAGGTGTACAAATATTCAAAAATCAGATATGATATAAGTACCATGGAAATGCTGGGTTTGAAACTGTAAGAAAAGGAATATATGTAGATAAGACAGGGTTGATATCGTTTATTAACAGTACACTTGGAACAAGCGATAAGATGACATGTATAAGCAGACCACGACGTTTTGGAAAATCATTTGCAGCAAAGATGCACGTGAGGAATTTGTTCGTGCTGTAACTACAGGGAAGCATACAGAAATTGCAAAGCTGATTCGTAACTCTGATCATCTTCTGGATGCTACATTGAATATGGATGCGGAAGAGGTGGCTGCTGCAATTAAGGATTATGGAGCAGATATTCTGTTGGTTGGAATTAATTACGATCCGAAGAGCAAAGAACATTCCTGTATGATAGAACGGGTAGAACGAGATTAAGATGATTTTAAGGAGATATACGGTATGATATATATACTGGCAGCCCTTATTGTGGCAGTGCTGCTCATATTAGCTGAAATATACCGGGAGACACATCGGTTTGTAGTGACGGAATACGAGATCAGGACACCGAAGCTTCCTCCTGAAATGGAAGATAAAAGAATCGTATTTTTAAGTGATCTTCATAACCGCGAATACGGAGAGGAGAATGGTAAGCTTCTGGAAAAGATTCGGGAGCAGAAACCGGATCTGATCCTCTGCGGCGGGGATATGCTTGTGGCAAATAGAAATACGCATGGCGGCAGGGAGAGTTCCTGGGGAAAGGCGGCAGAATGCATGAAAAAACTGACCGAATTTGCCCCGGTATATTGCGCGCTCGGAAACCATGAACAGAGGATGCTTGAGGATCCGGAAAATTACGGCGACAGCTACTGGAAATATAAGAAAGAACTGGAACAGGCCGGAATCCATTTTCTGATCAATGAATCCTGCGAGATGGAATGGGAAGGCACTCGGGTTCTTCTGTATGGAATGAAGATGCCTTCGGAATGTTATGCCAGATTCGGCAGGATGGAGCCTTCCCTGCAGGATATGAAAGACGGACTGGGACAGGCAGATCCGCAGGCATGGAATGTTCTGATGGTGCATCACCCGGAATTTGTCACGATCTACAAAGAATGGGGAGCGGATCTGATTCTTTCCGGTCACCTTCACGGGGGCGTTATGCGGCTCCCTGTACTGGGAGGCGTCATCAGCCCTCAAGTAGGGCTGTTCCCGAAATATTCCGGCGACTGCTACAAAGAGGGAGATACAAGTATTGTAGTCAGCAAAGGACTGGGGACGCATACGATCAATATCCGTCTGTTCAATCCGGCGGAGCTGATCGTGCTTCATATTCATGGAATGTAGAAGAATGATTTATGCCTGTGGATATTGCCATGGGCTTATTTCAGTGGATTTGTAAGATCTATTTGCCCGAAAGCCAGAAGTGTGTTACACTGTTCTAGTGCACGGACACGCTTTGATTCGACAGACGGAAAGGCAGTAAGAATATGGGAATTCCGGTAAAACTGCAGGTGTTTGAGGGGCCGTTGGACCTTCTTCTGCATCTGATTGATAAAAATAAAATAGATATTTACGATATTCCGATCGTGGAAATCACCAACCAGTATATGGAATATATCCGAGATATGGAACGGGAAGATCTGAACATTATGAGTGAATTCCTGCTGATGGCAGCCACGCTTCTGGACATTAAGTGCCGTATGCTCCTTCCGAAGGAAGTCAACGAAGAGGGCGAAGAAGAGGACCCGAGACAGGAACTGGTGGAACAGCTCCTCCAATATAAGATGTACAAATATATGTCTTATGAGCTTCGGGATCGTCAGGTAGACGGAGAGAAGATTTATTACAAGGAGGAAACGCTTCCCGATGTTGTCAAGAGCTATGTCGAGCCTGTGAATCTGGATGAGCTTCTCGGGGATCTAACCCTTTCGAAGCTGAATGACATTTTCCAGGAAGTATTAAAACGACAGACGGAGAAGACGGATCCAATCCGAAGTAAATTCGGAAAGATTGAGAAGGAAGAAGTGACATTGCCTGAGAAACTGAATTATGTGGAAGAGTATGCGAAAGTACACCGCAACTTCAGCTTCCGGGATCTACTTACTAGACAGGCATCCAAGGTCCAGGTGATCGTTACATTTCTTGCAATATTAGAACTTATGAAAATCGGAAAGATTACGATTTATCAGGAACATACGTTTGATGATATACTGATTACCTCGAACGAGAATGAAGGGGAACATAATGAAGATTAAACAGCTGCAAGGCATAATCGAGGCGATTTTATTTGCCATGGGTGATTCGGTTGAAGTCAGCAAGATCGCTGCGGCAATCGAACAGGATGTGCCAACTACAAAGAAAATCATTCACAACATGATGGACCAATATGAGAAGGAAGGCAGGGGAATCCGCATCATTGAACTGGAGGATTCCTTTCAGCTTGCCACGAAGCCGGAAATGTATGAGTATTTGATCCGGATCGCCAAGCAGCCAAAGCGCTACGTCCTCACCGATGTCATGCTGGAGACGCTTTCGATCATCGCGTACAAACAGCCGGTTACCAGACTGGAGATTGAGAAGATCCGTGGTGTGAAATCAGACCATGCCGTGAATAAACTGATCGAGTACAATCTTGTCTGTGAGGTGGGAAGGCTCGACGCACCGGGGCGACCGCTGTTATTCGGAACCACTGAAGAATTTCTTCGAAGATTCAGCGTAACGTCGCTGGATGAGCTGCCGGGAATCGATGCGGAGAAGATGGAGACATTCAAAGAAGAGGCCGAAGACGAAGTTCAGCTGAAGCTGGATATATAACCGGGACAGAGGTATTATACATGTAAAAAGCAGAAAGCTGCAGAAATTGTAGGAAACAGGATCATTCCTGTATACATTTTCTGCAGCTTTTTTAGTTGCAGTGCGGACTCCCCAAAAGGTTCGGTAATCAATAGCTTCATTGAGAAATTGGAAGAAAGAAGATGCATGGAGAAAAGCACCCGTTCATACGATAGGATAGAGGAAAATAATGTCCTCAAGAGGAGCTATGATATGATTCGAATAGGGAGATGTGCGTAATGAAAAGAATCCGGAATCTTATATCGGTCACCTGCATTTTCATCATATCCATTAATCTCATCGTGATGCCGCAGCTTGCCGGGACTGAAGAAATACTCCATGCGCTGGCTTCTGACGAGGTATGGGAAGTGAATCAGGCATCTCAGGAATCAGTGAAGGAAGAAGAAGCAGCAGGTTCCCTGCCGGAAGAGCTGCAGAATCTGCATGCCATTTCCGCTGTGCTGATGGATGCCAAGAGCCGGCGTGTCCTGATCTCGAAGGACGGGCAAACCATGCGGCCGATGGCAAGCACGACAAAAATCATGACCTGTATCCTTGCCCTGGAAGCGATGAACGCGGAGAATGAAAGCGCGGAGAATGAAGGTACACAGATGGAAAGTGCCGGGGAAATTGTGACCGTATCGAAGAATGCTGCTTCCCAGCCTAAGGTCCATTTGCAGATGGCAGAAGGAGAACAGTATTATCTTGAAGATCTCTTGTATTCCCTGATGCTCGAATCACACAACGACAGTGCAGTTGCCATCGCCGAACATATTGCTGGCAGTGTGGAACAATTTGCCGAGAAAATGAATGAAAAGGCAAAAGAAATCGGGTGTACCAATGCCCATTTTGTGACGCCAAACGGACTGGACGCGGAAGATGACGGCGGAAAGCACAGCATTTCGGCTGCCGATCTGGCAAGGATCATGAGCTACTGCATTCTCGAATCACCAAAAGCAGAAGAATTTCTGGGGATCACCCAGCAGAAAAGCTATTCTTTTTCCAATGTCGAAGGGACAAGGAATTTTACCTGCACAAACCACAACTTGTTCCTGGATATGATGGAGGGAGCCATTTCAGGAAAAACCGGGTTTACAGGAGAAGCAGGGTATTGTTATGTGGGAGCACTGGAGAATGGCGGAAGAACTTTTGTCGTTGCGCTTCTGGGCTGTGGATGGCCCAATAACAAAAGTTATAAATGGGTTGATACCAAGAAATTGATGCAGTATGCGCTGAAGACGTATCAGTACCGCGATGTATGGAAAGAGCCGGCGCTCAGGGAAATTACCGTGGAAAATGGAATTCCGGATGATCAGGAGCTGTTTGGGGATGCAAAATCCACGCCGGTCCTGCAGACAGAGGAAGGAAAACAGAAGGAACTGCAGGTTCTTTTATCGGAGTCGGAACAGGTAGAGGTGACTGTCTGCCAGGAAGAAACAATGCAGGCACCGGTGACGAAAGGAACAGAAGCGGGCTATGTATGCTATACTTTGAATGGAGAAGTACTAAAAAAGTACCCTCTGGTCATTGAAGAGGAGATTCCGGTGAAAAACTATGCCTGGGTATTCCGAAAAATCTGTAAAAAATACATGATGATAAATTAGATCAATTAAATTGCTTAAATTTGTCGCTGGACTTTATAATATAGATGTGTTAGGATATGTGAGTACAACAAAATAGAGCAAGAACATTGACGAATATTTATGAATTTTGCGCGAAGACTGAAAAATTCCTATAATTCAGACAAATTACATTCTTGAGTATTTATAGAAGGAGAGAACACGATGAAGAATTTTGAAAAGTATGAAAGACAATATTTTATGCCGCCGGAAGTCAGTTATGACTGGGCGAAGAAGGATTACATTGAGAAACCACCGATCTGGTGCAGTGTGGATCTGCGTGACGGCAATCAGGCACTGATCGAGCCGATGAGCCTGGAGGAGAAGCTGGAATTCTTCCAGTTGTTAGTTAAAGTCGGATTTAAAGAGATCGAAGTCGGTTTTCCGGCAGCATCCGAGACAGAATATCAGTTCATGCGCACTTTGATCGAGAAGAATATGATTCCGGACGATGTGACCGTACAGGTACTGACTCAGGCACGTGAACATATCATCAAGAAAACATTTGAAGCAGTAAAGGGAGCGCCCCATGCGGTTGTACACCTTTACAATTCGACATCCGTTGCTCAGCGTGAGCAGGTGTTCCGCAAGAGTAAAGAGGAGATCAAGAAGATCGCGATCGACGGAGCGAAACTTTTGAAGACACTGGCTGATGAGACAGAAGGAAATTTCACCTTCCAGTACAGTCCGGAAAGCTTCCCGGGAACCGAAGTGGATTACGCAGTGGAAGTGTGCAACGCCGTTCTGGATGTATGGCAGCCGACCCCGGATAAGAAAGCAATCATCAACATTCCGACAACCGTAGAGAACGCAATGCCGCATGTATTTGCAAGCCAGGTAGAATATGTAGACAAACACCTCAGCCATCGCGATGGCGTGATCCTCTGCCTGCATCCACACAATGACAGAGGATGTGGTGTGGCAACCGCAGAGCTTGGTGTACTTGCCGGAGCAGAGCGTATCGAGGGAACGCTGTTTGGAAATGGAGAACGTACCGGTAACGTGGACATTATCACACTGGCTATGAACATGTTCTCACACGGTGTTGATCCGGGACTGGATTTCTCCAACATGATGGAAATCCGTGAGACCTATGAGCGTCTTACCAGAATGCATGTTTACGAACGTCAGCCGTATGCAGGAGATCTGGTATTTACCGCATTTTCCGGATCCCATCAGGATGCGATCGCGAAAGGTATGGCCTTCAGGGAAGAGAAAGAATGCGATAAATGGACGGTTCCGTATCTGCCGATCGATCCGAAAGATGTGGGACGTACCTATGACAAGGATGTTATCCGTATCAACAGCCAGTCCGGTAAGGGCGGCGTCAACTACATATTAAAGCAGAACTTCGGTATCAATCTGCCGAAGGAGATGAAGGAAGAAGTGGGATATCTCGTAAAAGATGTATCCGACAAGGCTCACAAAGAGCTGACTCCGGAATGGGTTTACCATATTTTCGAGGACAATTATGTCAATTACAAAGGTGTCTTTACGATTGATGAGTGTCATTTCAAACAGGAAGACGGAATCCTTGCGACAGCAACCATTTCGCATGCGAACAGCAAACGGATCGTGACAGCATCCGGTAATGGACGTCTCGATGCGGTAAGCAATGCGATCAAGCAGTATTTCAACATCAGCTACGAGCTGTCCTTCTATGAAGAACATTCTCTGACAAAGGGATCTTCTTCCAAGGCATGTGCATATGTCGGTATTATCTGCAACGGACATACATACTGGGGAGTCGGCATTGATGCAGACATTATCCACGCATCCATCGATGCACTGGCAGTTGCGGTTAATAAAATTGAAGAGATCAAAACAGCAGATGAGTGTAAGGACGAACGTATGCTTGAGATCATGAATTATATTCAGGCAAACTATCTGGATGTTTCTCTGGATGACCTCTCTGAGAAATTCTTCCTTTCCAAGCCGTACCTGTCCAAATACATCAAAGAAAAATCAGGTATGACGTTCGGGGACATCGTAAAGAAAGTCCGTATGAAAAAAGCCAGAGCCATGCTTAAGAGCAGCAGTATGACCGTGGAAAATATCGCGCTTTCTGTTGGATATCAGAACGTGGAGCATTTTAACCGGCTGTTCAAAAAAGCGTATAATATGACACCGGTACAGTTCCGGAATCAGAAATAGGTGACAAGGGGGCGAGTGACTAGGGGTGACGGGTGACCGGTGACCCTAGTCACTCGTCCCCTTGTTGTCTTTGGTCTTTTTTTAATACAATGTGAAATTATTAACGAGTTATTCGCGAAAAATGTTGCAGTTTCCAGAAAATACAAGTATAATAAACTCGGCAGAAAATTTGGTTTATATTAAAATTATAAAATGGAGGGCTAGATTTATGAGTAACACAACAACATCAAATCCGGCAGGCATGAGAATTGCTGCATTGCTTGATTCGGGAAGTTTTGTTGAAATCGGCGGAGCAGTAACAGCAAGAACGACAGATTTCAACATGCAGGAGAAAGAGACTCCGGCAGATGGTGTCATTACCGGTTATGGAGTCATTGACGGTAATCTTGTCTATGTGTACAGCCAGGACGCGACTGTTTTAAAGGGCGCGATTGGTGAGATGCATGCAAGAAAGATCGCACATATCTATGACATGGCAATGAAGATGGGTGCACCGGTCATTGGACTTATTGACTGTGCAGGTATGCGTCTTCAGGAAGCAACAGACGCACTGAATGCATTTGGAAGTCTCTACTACAAACAGGCAATGGCTTCTGGCGTTATTCCACAGATTACTGCTATTTTCGGAAATTGCGGCGGTGGACTCGCAACAGCTGCAGCACTGACTGATTTCACATTTATGGAGACAAAGGGCAGATTATTTGTGAACTCTCCGAATGCAATCGTCGGAAATGAAATTAAGAAATGTGACACATCCTGCGCTAAGTTCCAGAGCGAGGAATCCGGAATGGTGGATGCAGTCGGAACAGAAGAAGAGATCCTGGAAAATATCCGTGAACTCGTATGTATGCTTCCGGCAAATAATGAGGATAACGATTCTTATGATGAATGTACCGATGATCTGAACCGGATCTGTGAAGATATTGAAAATGCAGCCGAGGACCCATCCATTGTTCTGTCAATGCTTTCAGATAGCGGCGTTTTCTTCGAAACAAAGAAAGAATACGCAAAAGATATGGTGACCGGTTTTATCCGTCTTAACGGAATGACCGTAGGAGCAGTGGCAAACCGCTCAAAAGTATTTGATGAAGAAGGAAAGGCAGCAGAAGAATTCGACGGTTCTCTTTCAGCAAGAGGATGCAAGAAAGCAGCCGGATTTGTGAAATTCTGTGATGCATTTGGAATTCCGGTCCTGACACTTACCAATGTAACAGGATTCAAGGCAGCTGTATGTTCGGAGAAGAATCTTGCGAAAGCAATGGCATCACTTACCTATGCATTCGCCGATGCAACCGTACCGAAAGTTACTGTTGTAACCGGAAAAGCATACGGAAGCGCATATGTGACCATGAACAGCAAATCCATCGGAGCAGACATGGTTTATGCATGGCCGAACGCTGAGATCGGTATGATGGAAGCTGATATGGCAGCAAAGATCATGTACGCAGATGCAGATGCCGATACATTAAAAGAAAAAGCAGCGGAGTATCAGGAACTTCAGTCAAGCCCGCTTTCTGCTGCAAGAAGAGGCTATGTAGATACGATCATTGAACCGGCCGACACAAGAAAATATGTGATCGGCGCATTTGAGATGTTATTTACAAAGAGGGAAGAACGTCCTTCCAAGAAACACGGAACAGTTTAGTGAGGTGAAGCAAAGTGAAGAAAAAAATCAGTTTATTAATCTGCATTCTGGCACTTGCGTTTGCCTTTACCGGCTGCGGTAATGCGAAAGGAATCCAGTATGATCCGGAGACCATCGAGCAGAGCTGTGAACAGGTATTGAATATCGTTGCAAGCGGCGGTATCTCAGGTGAGCAGGTCAGCAGCATGTCAGACTGGAATCAGGGCTATCTGATGGCACAGTTTGAGTCCCAGACCGGCGTCCAGATGGAGGCAGAAGATTTTATTACTGCATTAGAAGGATGGAGTGCGTCAGCGGATGAATGCGGACAGTACATCAGTCACGGAGACTATGAATTCAAGACCAGCAGTACGACTCTGACGGTAACTGCACCGGCAGAATTCTCAGACAGAGAAGCTGATCTGGAGTTTACATTTGATGAGAATCTGAAGCTGGAGTCATTTACGGTAAATGCTTCCTTCAGCACGGGCGAGATTCTTAAGAAAGCCGGTTTGAATACATTATTAGGTATGGGAACTGTATTTTGTGTTTTGATATTCATGAGTTTTATTATTTCTCTGTTTAAATACGTTCCTGCATTAGTAGACAGAAAATCCAAAAAACAGGCGGAGCCTGCAAAAGCTGCTCCGGCTCCGGCACAGGCAGAAGAAGCCGCAGCAGAAGAGGAGATCGATGACACAGAGCTTGTCGCGGTTATCGCTGCAGCGATTGCTGCTTACGAAGGAACTTCTACGGACGGTTTCGTAGTACGTTCTATTAAGAGAAGAAAATCCAACAAATGGAATGCATAAATATAGTTGATATTCAGGAGGAAATAATCATGAAAAATTATACAATTACAGTGAACGGAAACGTATATGATGTGACAGTAGAAGAAAACGGAGCAGGAGCTTCACCGGCACCGGCAGCAAGAC
This sequence comes from Bariatricus sp. HCP28S3_F11, assembly GCF_052065395.1. Classification (NCBI taxonomy): domain Bacteria; kingdom Bacillati; phylum Bacillota; class Clostridia; order Lachnospirales; family Lachnospiraceae; genus Bariatricus; species Bariatricus sp. HCP28S3_F11. The sequence continues at coordinate 63,511 of NZ_JBQHUC010000013.1, forward strand.
CGGCAGCGGCACCTAAGGCAGCACCAAAGGCAGCACCGGCAGCAAAAACGTCAGCAGGCGCAGGCAGCATCAAAGTGGCAGCAGGTGCAGCCGGAAAAGTATTCAAGATCGAAGCAAGCGTCGGACAGAAACTTGCAAAAGGTGATACCGTTGTGATCGTAGAAGCAATGAAGATGGAAATTCCTGTTGTGGCTCCGGAAGACGGAACCGTTGCTAGTATTGATGTAGCAGTAGGCGATATGGTAGAAGCAGGCCAGACATTAGCTACATTAAACTAAGGAGCAGCATCCTTTTGACAAACAGGAGGTTATAACATGGAATACATTACAAATACACTGGGAAATCTCCTGCATCAGACCGCATTTTTCAATCTGACTGTTGGAAACTACGTGATGATTGCAGTTGCATGTTTTTTCCTTTACCTTGCGATTAAGCATGGCTTCGAACCGCTGCTTCTCGTACCGATCGCATTTGGTATGCTTCTGGTAAATATTTACCCGGACATCATGCTTCATGCAGAGGACGCAGCAAACGGAACCGGCGGACTCTTATATTATTTCTTCAAACTGGATGAATGGGCGATCCTCCCGTCTCTGATCTTCATGGGCGTAGGAGCGATGACCGACTTCGGACCGCTGATCGCAAATCCGAAGAGTTTCCTTCTCGGAGCAGCAGCCCAGTTTGGTATCTTCGCAGCTTATCTGGGAGCCATGGCAATGGGATTCTCAGACAAAGCAGCAGCAGCTATTTCCATTATCGGTGGAGCAGACGGACCGACTTCCATCTTCCTTGCCGGTAAATTACAGCAGACGGCCATCATGGGACCGATCGCCGTGGCAGCGTATTCCTACATGTCACTGGTGCCGATTATCCAGCCGCCAATCATGAAACTCCTTACAACCGAAAAAGAACGTAAGATTAAAATGGGACAGCTTCGTCCGGTTACCAAACTGGAAAAGATCCTCTTTCCGATCGTCGTTACCATCGTTGTGTGTCTGATTCTTCCTACAACAGCACCACTGGTTGGTATGCTGATGCTCGGTAACTTATTCAAAGAATCCGGTGTAGTAAGACAGCTTACAGAGACCGCTTCCAATGCCATGATGTACATCGTTGTCATTCTGCTTGGAACATCCGTAGGTGCAACCACAAGCGCAGAAGCATTCCTGAACCTGGATACTCTGAAAATCGTGGCACTCGGTCTTGTTGCATTCGCATTCGGTACCGCAGCCGGAGTGCTCTTCGGTAAGATCATGTGCTGGGCAACTCATGGACAGGTGAACCCGCTGATCGGTTCCGCAGGTGTATCCGCCGTACCGATGGCAGCCCGTGTATCCCAGAAGGTCGGGGCGGAAGCAGACCCGACAAATTTCCTTCTGATGCACGCAATGGGACCAAACGTTGCCGGCGTAATCGGAACCGCCGTAGCCGCCGGAACATTCATGGCTATATTCGGAGTAATGTAACAACAGGAAGGAATTTGCTTGCTTGCAAGGGCAAATTCCGGTTGTTATCGAATGTCAGGCAGCACGAAGTGCGGAGATTCCGAAGGAATCACATGCGAAGCATGTGCCTGACTATGAGATAAGAATCCGTGAGCAGCCAGTCCCGTGAATCATTCACAGACAGGCAAAGGGCAAATTCCGTAATAGAAAAACTTGGAGGAAGAAATAAATGGCTGAAATTGAAAAAAAACCAATTAAAATTGTGGAAACTGTTCTCCGTGACGCACATCAGTCTCTGATCGCGACACGTCTTACAACCGAACAGATGCTTCCAATCGTTGATAAAATGGACAAAGTCGGATATCACGCCGTAGAATGCTGGGGCGGAGCTACGTTCGATGCATCCCTTCGTTTCTTAAAAGAAGACCCGTGGGACAGACTTCGTAAATTCCGTGACGGATTCAAGAACACCAAACTTCAGATGCTCTTCCGCGGACAGAATATCCTTGGATATCGTCCTTATGCAGATGATGTAGTAGAATACTTCGTCCAGAAATCCGTTGCAAACGGAATCGATATCATCCGTATCTTTGACTGTTTGAATGACTTAAGAAACCTTCAGACAGCCGTAAAAGCAGCAAACGCAGAAAAAGCAGAAGCACAGGTAGCACTTTCCTACACATTGGGAGATGCATACACACTGGATTACTGGGTAGACATCGCAAAACGTATCGAAGATATGGGAGCAAATTCCATCTGTATCAAAGATATGGCAGGCCTGTTACTTCCATATAAAGCAACCGAACTGGTAGGCGCATTAAAAGAAGCAGTGGATCTTCCAATTGAACTTCATACACACTACACATCCGGTGTTGCTTCCATGACATACCTGAAAGCAGTCGAGGCAGGAGTCGATATCATCGACACCGCAATGTCTCCATTTGCACTCGGAACCTCACAGCCGGCAACAGAAGTAATGGTAGAAACCTTCAAAGGTACACCATACGACACCGGATTTGACCAGAAGCTCCTCGCAGAGATCGCAGACTACTTCCGTCCGATCCGTGACGAAGCACTTGACAGCGGTCTTCTGAATCCGAAGAACCTCGGCGTAAACATTAAGACACTCCTCTATCAGGTGCCGGGCGGAATGCTCTCCAACCTGACAAGCCAGCTGAAAGAACAGGGTGCAGAAGACAAATTCTACGAAGTACTCGAAGAAGTACCGCGCGTAAGAAAAGACCTCGGCGAACCGCCGCTCGTAACACCATCCTCACAGATCGTCGGAACACAGGCCGTATTCAACGTCCTGATGGGCGAACGCTACAAGATGGCAACCAAAGAGACAAAAGACGTACTCAGCGGAAAATACGGCGCAACCGTAAAACCATTTAACGAAGAAGTAAAGAAAAAAGTACTTGGCGATGACGCAGAAGTCATCACATGCCGTCCGGCAGACCTGATTCCGGATGAACTGGATACCCTTGAAAAAGAAATGGCCCAGTACAAACAGCAGGATGAAGACGTACTCAGCTACGCACTCTTCCCGCAGGTAGCAATCGACTTCTTCAAATACCGCGATGCACAGCAGAAAAAAGTTGATGCAACAATCGCAGATACTGAGAATGGAAGCTACCCGGTGTAGGGACGGTTCTTTTGCCACGACCAGCGCCCTTTGGCTCGCGTTAGGAACGACTCTTTTGCCACGATCAGTGCCTAATGTGCAGATATAAATGATATAACGAAAGAAAAGAAGAGGGCTGTCGCATTTAAGGATATGTAAACCTTAGATGTGGCGGCCTTTTTTGTCTTTTTCATAGAAAACGCTTTGAGGCACCTTAGTATTTTCCAAGAATTAAGCTTTTGTCTTTAGAGAAAATAAGTCCGGTCATAGAGGTTTTTTTAGTAAAAATATTGTAAACCCCACCTAATTGTTGTAAGATGTAAAAATGAGCAAAGGGCGCTCCGTGACAGAAGGAACGTCCCCAAAGGAGGCAGTTCATGAGTACGCAAAATGAACTATTAACAAGACTGGAAGAAAAGTATCCGAAACTGAGCAAAGGCCAGAAGCGCCTGACGGATTATATCCGGCAGAATTACGACAAAGCAGCATTTATGACGGCATCGAAGCTGGGGGAAGCAGTAGGTGTCAGCGAGTCCACGGTTGTGCGTTTTGCATCTCAGCTCGGATACAAGGGATATCCGGAATTTCAGAAAGCACTTGGAGAGCTGGTGCGGACAAAACTGAATTCGATCCAGAGGATGGAGGTCACTTACGGAAGAATTACCCAGAGTGAGATTCTTGAGACTGTGCTTCAGTCGGATATCGATAAAATCAAGATGACAATGGAAAGCATTGATCAGCAGGCGTTTGAGTTGGCGGTAGATACGATCCTCAATGCAAAGAGAATCTATGTAGTCGGCATCCGAAGCTGCGCCCCGTTAGCTAATTTCCTCAGTTTTTATTTAAATTTGATCTGCGAAAACGTAATCAGTGTTCATACGAACAGCTCCAGTGAAATATTTGAACAACTGATCCGGATCAATGAAGAGGATGTGATTATCGGCATCAGCTTCCCGCGCTACTCCATGAGAACGCTGAAAGCACTGGAGTTTGCAAGCAACCGTAAAGCGAAAGTGATCACATTGACCGACAGTGTACATTCTCCGATGAACCTCTATTCTTCCTGCAACCTGATCGCACGAAGTGATATGGCGTCTATCGTGGATTCCCTGGTCGCACCTTTAAGCGTGATCAACGCTCTGATCGTGGCGCTTTGCATGAAGAAGCAGAAAGAAGTCATCCAGACACTGGAAACACTGGAAGATATCTGGGACGAGTATCAAGTCTACTCGCGGGACGAACTGAATTCGGTCGGAGATACCGTAACCATGAAATCTGATAAGACGGGAGAAAAAGAGAATCAATGAGTAAAGTATTGATCATAGGAGGCGGCGCAGCCGGGATGTTTGCTTCGATCTTTGCCGCCAGAAATGGAAACGAAGTGCATATATTTGAAAAGAATGAAAAACTCGGCAAGAAGCTATTCATCACAGGAAAAGGACGCTGCAACATTACCAATGCCTGCGATATGGATACCTTATTTGCAAATGTAGTCACAAATGAGAAATTTATGTACAGCAGTTTTTACGGTTTTACCAATCAGGACGTGGTGGATTTTTTTGAAAATGCCGGGCTTCCGGTAAAAATCGAGCGTGGAAATCGTGTATTTCCGCAATCTGACCATTCCTCGGATGTGATAAAGACTCTGGAAAAAGAGATGAAAAATCTGGGCGTCCAGGTACATTTCTATACAACAGTGAAAAATGTGGTTGCGGAAAACGGCTCATTTTCTCATCTGGTACTGGCCGATGGAAGTAAAGTGACGGCGGACGCATGTATCATTGCGACCGGCGGACTTTCCTATCAGACAACCGGATCGACCGGAGATGGATTCGAGTTTGCAGCAAGTCTTGGCCATACCATCACCGATACCGCCCCTTCACTGGTGCCGATTGAGACAAAAGAAGATTTCGTGCCGCAGCTAATGGGATTATCCCTGCGAAATGTACAGGCCACGATCTACAATGGGAAGAAAGAAATCTTCTCAGATTTCGGAGAGATGTTGTTCACCCATTTCGGCGTCAGCGGCCCGCTCATCATCAGCGCCAGCGCATATGTAGGCAAAATGCTCGGAAAAGGGAAAGAACTGAAGCTGGTGATTGATCTGAAACCGGCACTTTCCGAAGAACAGCTCGATGCGCGCGTACTGCGTGAATTTGAAGAAAACCATAATAAACAGTTTAAAAATGCTGTGAATTCCCTCTTCCCGGCGAAACTCATTCCGGTCATGGTCGCACTAAGCGGAATTGATCCGGAGAAAAAAGTGAATATCATATCGAGAGAAGAACGTCAGCATTTCGTTCATCTTATCAAACACCTGGAACTGACACTTACCCGACTGCGCGATTACAAGGAAGCAATTATCACACGCGGGGGAGTGAAGGTCAAAGAAGTGAACCCATCCACAATGGAATCCAAACTGGTAAGAGGAGTGTATTTCGCAGGAGAAGTTCTGGATGTGGATGCACTTACCGGAGGATTTAACCTCCAAATCGCATGGTCTACGGGGTATGCGGCGGGAAGCAGTATTTGGTAGAGGGGGAGTTGGATGAATATCATAAAAATAGAAAATTTTGGACCTGTGAAGTCAGCTATTGTTGATGAAAATAAATCTTTTCGTGTTTTTATCGGACCACTGGATAAATTGAAATAAAGATTGCAGAAAATAGAACGAGAATGAATAAGGAGAACAAAAACCATGGGATACAACATAGCCATTGACGGACCGGCCGGAGCCGGAAAAAGCACGATCGCAAAACTGGTTGCCAAAGAGAAAGGATACATCTACGTCGATACCGGTGCAATGTACCGCGGACTTGCAATCCATTTCCTGAAGAAAGGCATTCAGCCGGATGAAAAAGAAAAAATCATTGATGCCTGCAAAGATGCAGAAGTAAGCATCGGATACGAAGACGGCGCACAGCAGATTTATTTAAACGGAGAAAATATCACTTCCATGCTGCGAGAAGAGGCGGTGGGAAATATGGCATCCATCAGTTCTGCTGTACCGGAAGTCCGGGCAAAACTGTTGGACCTTCAGAGAAATCTGGCAAAAGAAAAAGATGTTGTGATGGACGGAAGAGATATCGGAACTCATGTACTTCCGAATGCAGATGTCAAAATATACCTGACAGCAAGCGTAGAGTGCCGCGCAAATCGTAGGTTTAAAGAACTGACGGAAAAAGGAATCGCATGCAATTATGATGAAATCGCACAAGATATCCAGGAACGCGACACCCGTGATATGAACCGGGAAATCGCACCGCTTAAAAAGGCAGACGATGCCGTCCTTGTGGACAGCTCTGATATGACGATCGAGGAAGTAGTAAAGGCAATCACCGGCCTTTGCAGGTAGAGAGAATGATAATAAAAAACAAAAAACATTTCTATGTCTTTCTCATTCTCATTTTAATATGGCGATGCATCATATTCGCATTTTCCGCCCAGCCGGGAGACGAATCCACAGACACGAGCATAGGATTCGGGGCGAAGGTTGTCGGATTCTTCATACCGGAATTCAGAGAAATGTCAAAAGAAGAACAGAGAGAATTCCTTGAACCGTATGACTTCATCATCCGAAAATCAGCACATTTTTGCGAATATGCTGTGATGGGAATGCTTAGCATGCTTTTGCTGCAGCAGATCTATATGAAAATGAAATGGAAAATATTTGGCAGCATCGGAATCAGCGCCTTCATGGCATGTACCGATGAATTCCATCAACTATTCGTAGAAGGAAGGGCAGGAAGAATCCAGGATGTCTGCATCGATACATCGGGTGCGACATTGGGAATTCTGGTGACAGTCATAGGAATCACTGTGATAGAAAAATTATGTCAAAGAAAAACCAGAATCAAGAAGAATTTATTATGAAGCCGAAAGTGGATTTTTGCTTCAAAGAGCTTATGGAGGATGAAATCATCCGTAAAGGGTTTATCGCGGCAGTGCTGGGGGTGCCAAAAGAAAGTATTGGGAAGACCATCGGCGCAGGAAATACACCGATAAACTGGAACTGCATGTTCTGGAATTACCCAAACTGGCCAAATATGATTACCCGCCAACAGAACTCATAAACTGGGCAAAGTTCATTAATGCTGAAAATCGTGAGGAGATGGAGAAAATGGCAAAGACAGACGAATCTCTGAAAAAAGCATATGAGAAAGTAGTGAAAATGAGTGCAGATGATGTGAAAAGGCAAGAATACGAAGAACGAGAGAAAGCAATCCGGGATTATAATTGCCAGATGAGGAGTAATTGGAATGCAGGAGTTCAGGTGGGAATAAAGCAAGGGAGAGAAGAAGGAATAGTAAAAGCCTTCCAAAAACTGGGCCTTTCTGCTGAGGAGACAGCAAAGCACATCGCGGAGATGCAGTCAGTCTCTCTGGAGGATGCGAAAGTGCTGGTGGAAAATTACTGGGATGCGAAATAAAAACCCAGAGATAATCTGTGGATCATTATAATCTGAATATTATGATATTGGGGTCAAAAGCCCCTCTATAGTACCTTGAAAAGTTCATATATTTTGCAGTAAATACAAGCCTAAATGGTTTACTTGCTGTATTGTTGGTGCGCTCATCATCAAAGAGCTTTTTGATTATTCCGATGATGAGATGGTTGAAAATCTTATGCTGGATTTTCGAATTCAGTACGCACTGCATACAACAAGTTTTGAAGAACAGCCCCTTGCTGATTTTGAATTTAACGAAGAGGGAACAAAAGTCCTCCGATGTCCAGCCGGCCATTCACCGAAAAGCTGTTCTTATATGAAACAAAGCAATCAGTGTGCCGTTTCCTTTCTGCATGAGCAGTGTGTAGGCTGTCCGTATCAGGATCAATGCAAGCCGAAGATTTATAAGCGGGTTGCAAAAATAGTAACATCCAAAGCAGCTCATGAACGTGCAAAAATCCAGAGGAACATGAGCAGCGAAGAATTCAAAAATTATGCAAGGCTCCGTAATGGAGTGGAAACTGTTCCGTCAAATATCCGAAAGAATTACCATTTGGAAAAGATGCCTCGTGGAAAACAGCGTGGCAAGTTCTTTTTTGGTTCCAAAATAGCAGCGTTGAATTTCCGAAAACTCTTCAATTATGTGAAGGGTCTGGGAAACTATGCCCAAAATCCGGTACTTGCATAAAACAAGGGAGGGGATATCCAGCATATATCCCAAAAAGTCCGGCGATATACTACAAAATATGAATTTTTCAAGGTACTATAGGAATAGGGGCAAATTTATTTATGGTTTTGACACCAATATCAATATTATATCAATGAAAACCGGTCGTTGCAGGAAATACAGTTTTCTGCAACGACCGATTTTATGTTGTATGAGAATCAGAATGCTAAGATCAGCCCCCAAAAAAGGATTTATCACTTTAAATTAAAAAGTCAATATACGAAATGCACAAAAATCACAAAAAAAATCGTGCATATAGGTGTGCGCTATAGAAAAAACACAAATCATGTCAACAAATGTTGAAAAATAAAAAGGTATAAGGTATAATATAGAAAGTGTGGAAACGGAAAAATTCTGAGTAAGCCAAATCGTCGCCGTGTCGCGTTTGGAAGATTCAGATGATATATGTGTATGAGAATCTGTCTGAATAAAGATGGAGTGGCGAAGCTTATCCATTTTTAGATGATAAGGTTCTTTTTTTTCCTAATCCATGCAACAAACGATGACATAAACATGAGTAAGGTGAAAAAGAATGTGGTACGTTGTACAGGTCAGTACAGGTGCAGAAGAACGAATTC